>JAEZDX010000203.1 GCA_023417975.1 Bacillota bacterium | reverse complement strand
GGCATATACCCTTAAAGTCTGCTGTCCCGCAGTTAGTTTAACTGTATCCGTAACTGTCTGCCAATTTTGCCACCCTCCGGTACTCGGTATATTTGTAGCTGACAATATCGTACTGCCGTTTTTTAGTTGAATCTGCCCATTGGTGTTTGGACTTGATACTCTATATGAAACCGTGTAGGTACCTGTCCGAGTCACATTGACCTTATAATCCATCCAGTCATCGGTATTGACATAACCTATATTCCTCGTGCCTTCAGAACATCCCTCTGTCTGTATACCGTACATTGCACTGTAATCCTCCGCCTCTATTTTCCCTGGAATTGGACTTATCAACTCCTCAATGGAATATGAGGCACTTACAACAGAGGAATCTATCATCCCCTGGTTTATAGCAAAGGCCTTTATTGTTGCCGCACCGGTTACATTAATAGGTCCATTATAGGTCGGTGAGCTTGCTATTGGAGTGCTTCCATCAGTTGTATATTTGATTACAGCTCCTGGAGTTGAGCAGGAAATTGTCACATTCTGAGGGATATAGTAGGTACCTGCCGGAGGATTGAAGGTTGGTGCCGCTACTTGGGCCTTATCACTGTTACCGATTGCCACAAGCTCAATGCCGCTGCCTGTACCTAAGTTTTTAGTATATTTTTTATCATCGGAATTATTCCAATGTTCATGGACTCCTAGACTTGTTAATTTGACTCCATCGGGTGCATAGTTCACACCTGAAGGAGGGTTGTCTGCTAAAGCTTCCTCGAGCAAGTAGGCATCCGAGTTCGGTATCATCCTGCTTCCCATCTCCGTATTAATAAAATCAAAGCCTACGGAATCCAATGCTACTTGGTCCTGAGACATGAATATACTTGCCGGCCAAGTTCCGTTAAAAGGTTTTGAACTCCATTTTTCCGGTGTAACATCTGAATGCTTTGCTCCATATAAGCCGTCCAATATGTTTAACAAGGTCTTCCCTCCGATATCTTTATCTCCCATAATATCGACAAAGGGACTATAGCCATCAACGGCGGCAAAGTTTCCATGATCCTGACCATTAACTGTACCGTAATGGTTTTTTGCGCTCAGCGTTACTCCCGCCAAAGGATGAGCTTTCATAATAGGCATGTCTATTAAATAGTTTGCTTGTGCTACCGATTTATCTATCTTATCCCCGCAGCCATTATTTTTTGCATATTTTATTATAGGACTATCAGTTAATACCGTGGCGGCTCTCCCATCTCCTCCTTTTTGGTCAAGAAAAACAACATTTGGGAATACACTTTTACAGTAATTATATATATTATCTGTTATGTATCTCGTTGAATCATATATAATGATATTTTGCTGAGGAACTCCCGCCGTATTTATTAGCTGCTTTAGTACTGAAAGAATGAGCTGCGGCGATGGGTTTATGTTATTAACCTGCTGTGTATGACTGTCTCTTGTGTTGTTACAATTTATCTTAATTGCTATCTTTTCATTGCTGTTGTAGCCTATATTACCTTTACCGTGGCTTTGATTGAAATATTTAAATATCGAATCCCAAGCTGCAGCATCACTGTCAACACCTGACAGTGATTGTATGGAGCTTGAAACCATACCGTCTACTAAGGCTTGATTGGTGTTTTTATCATCCCACCAATACCCTGTTGATCCATCCCAAGTTGTAGCATTCAAATTTCGCACCCATGTAACTCTTCCCGGATATATACCTTTTCCGACTCCCACCGGAGAATTCGGCGTTTCATTAGTACCACTGGCATTTGTCGTACTTGTAATGCTGCTTGCAGAGAAAATCACAGTACATACTATTCCCATTATCCCCACTGTAATTGCTTGTATGTACCTTGCATTCTTCGTCAGCTTTTTAACCTTGTTCATGAAGGCTGTGAAGCTTAAAATACCCAATATCCATGTTACAAAACCCGCGGCTGCAGGAGCAGCGACTCTCATGCATGGATATTTAGCTCTACTTGGCTTTGGAATAACTCTAATTAAAAACCATATTAATGAAATGAAGCCTGTTATCGGCAAAATCCATTTTTGCCAACCTTGCAGCTTCTTTTTCTTTTGAGGTTCACTTATTATCCTACCTGTTTTAGGACATCTTTTAATCTCACCGGAATTTTCATTAGTGCTCATTTACTCTTCCCCCGATCATTGCTTAGAAATAACGTATATTTTCTATAATCGTGTACCTTTTCCAAATCTGTATATTGGATAATGTAAACATCCTGTAATTTTTATTATCAAGCTATTAACTATTGATATATACTTTATATGTTTACACCTTTTTGCTTTCAGGCTATAATGCAGATCAATGTAAATATGCTTTATTCTTAATAAAAATTTAATTTGAAATTAAAAAACATTTATTATTGAAACTTAGCGCTTGTATACACAGTCTAATACATGAATTATAAAAAAATAACTTAGGAGGTTTTTGTATGAATGAGGAGGAATTGGTAACAGCTGCTCAAAGCGGCGATGATGAAGCCTTCTACAGCTTGATATCGTCTTATAGTAAAAATCTTTATAACATAGCCTTCTGTTATCTTAAGGATCAACAGGAATCATTAGAGGCAGTTCAGGAAACAACATGTCGGGCGTACGTAAAATTGAAGAAGCTTAAGCAACCTCAATTTTTTAAGACTTGGCTCACAAGGATATTGATAAACTACTGCATTGATGAACAAAAAAGAAGGAAAAAATCAATTTCTATATATAAAGGTGAATCCTCTCAAGAAGAATTAACTATAATAGATAAAATTGCTGTAACATCTGCCATAAATCAATTAGAACCTAAATATAGGCATGTAATTGTACTAAAGTACTTACATGATATGGCAACTTCAGATATTGCTACTTTATTGGATCGACCGGAAGGTACCATTAAGACATGGCTACACAGAGCATTAAAGCTTCTAAAAATTTCATTGAATAAGGAGGGTGATTTTAATGTTTGAAATAGAAGAAAAACAATTGAACGAATTAAATCAGGTAATAAGAGATATACCTGAACCGGATAATATAAATGAATATATTAAAAGAGGTTTACTTCTCGGAATTAAGAAAAAGAAGCATAATACAGTGAAATTGTTTGCTAATATTGGCGCTGCTTTGATAATGGTAATTTTTATAGTATCAGTTCGAACTATACCGGTAATGGCCGAATATATGTCTAAAATTCCTGGTTTAGGCTACCTTGTGGATTTGATTAACTACGACAAGGGCTTAAAATCTGCTATTGATAATAATTTTATTCAACACATAAACTTATCCCAGACCCATGACGGAATCACTTTTACCATAAGTGATGTGATACTCGATAACTCCAAAGGTATTATCTTCTACTCTATAAAACATGACGGGGAACCTCGCTATGTTTTACTCGACGATGTGAAGTTTCTTGACGACAATAATAACATCTTAAAGGCGTTTTCATCATGGAATTACCCTCCAAATGACAATGAAGATAAAACTTCCACTCATAATAACAAAATAGAATTAGACTTTAATGACGAAACCTTATTGCCGGATAATATCAAAATTGAAATTACCTTAAAACAATCGGATATACCATATATAGACCCAAATTCCCAACAAACCAAATTAGCTCCTGTATGGAAATTTCAGCTTCCTGTAGACAAAGCAAAGATTAACAGAATGCAACGCACCTATTTGCTAAACAAGAGTATCAACATAGAAGGTCAAACAATCCAATTTAAACAAGTTGACATTACCCCTACTCGAATAGCTGTAAAAATAGAATATGATAAAAATAACTCTAAGAAAATCTTCAGATATGATGATATGAAGCTAATAGATGAGAAGGGCGAAGAATGGGGCAATATAATTAACGGTGTAAGCAGTGCAAGAAAGGATGAAAATCATGAGATACTCTACTTTCAAAGTAATTATTTTAATACACCTAAAGAACTGTATTTACAAGGTACTAGCTTGCGTGCACTAGATAAAGATAAATGCACAGTACAAGTAGATATAGAAAAGGGTACGCTAATAAGTACACCTGATAATAAGCTCACTTTAGATGGAGTCAGCAGTTCCGACTACGATTCAATTTTAAGGTTTAATCTCAAGGTGGATAATCCTTTTGACAATAACTATGTATACCATTTATTTGAACATGAATTTAGAGATTCTGACAACAAACTATTAATGGCTGACAACACTGGTACCAATACTTCTATTAATGGAGCTCAACAGCAAATAAATTTTTCAATAAAAAGCAACTTAAAAATAAAAAATCCTATCTATCTTACTCTTGAGGACTACCCTAAAAGAATTACAGGATCATTTAAAATTAAGATTAAATAGTAAAGCCGCATGTATAATAAATAAATTATGCATGCGGCTTTACTTATTCAAATACGTTATTTTGACAAATTACCCCTCTATGGTCATTTATAAATCACCAAACTTACTAATATAACATATTATAAATTATAAAAAGAAATATAATCCTCTTTATCTATTACTAATAATTCTTTATTTTAATTTAATCCCACGAAATACCATAGATTACACTCTGACTTGATAAATCCTATCACGTAAGGAGGATAAAAAATGAGAAAACAACTTGATTATTATGATCTTTATCGAAATGATGATGATGAATCTGAGCATTATATCGATGAACCATACAAAGAACGCTGTAAAAATGTAGATTGTGAACATGATACTAAGCACCGCTGCATAACTATTTGCGGCGAACCCGGTCCTAGAGGCCCGAGAGGCCCTAAAGGTGATCCCGGTGAATGCGGCCCTATAGGTCCGAGGGGGCCTAAAGGTGACTGCGGTGATAAGGGCGATTGTGGTGATAAAGGCGATTGCGGTCCTATGGGTCCTAGAGGCCCGAGAGGCCCTAAAGGTGATCCTGGTGAACATGGCCCTATAGGTCCGAGGGGGCCTAAAGGTGACTGCGGTGACAAGGGCGATTGTGGTGATAAAGGCGATTGCGGTCCTATGGGTCCTAGAGGCCCAAGA
>JAEZDX010000152.1 GCA_023417975.1 Bacillota bacterium | reverse complement strand
AAGGTATAGGCAATAGTACCACCGTACCTTTTGATGTGGAAGATGAATATACGGCTCATCTTGTCATTCTATCACTTACTGAAAGCGTAGCAATGAGGTTAAGAGATTCTCAAAATCTTTGCAGGCTTGTAGAAGTAAGCTATTTGAATAAGGACTTTTACGGCTTTTCACGGCAGCATAAGCTTTCGTTTTGTACGGATTCAACTAAAAAAATTGCGGAAATAGCTACAAAGCTATTTATGGAGCTTTGGAGAGGCGAACCTGTGAGAAAAATAGGTGTGAGAGTTTCGGAACTTTGCACAAATGAATTTGCACAAGCTACATTATTTGATGATAAGGATATAGAAAAGCAGAGAAGGCTCGATAATGTAATTGATGACATAAGAGTTAAATTTGGCGGAAAATTATTAGTGCGTGCATCATTTATGAATACCGGTGTTCGAGAATTGAGCATGGGCATGGGTGACGGTGAGGAAGGCTATCCGTTAATGGGCAGTATTTTATAATCTGTAATTAAAGGGTGATTGAGAATGGAAAAAGAAATATGCTCTTATTATAAACCTAATGGAATTAAAGATAGATTATGTAGGTATTTTACAGGTGATAAGGGAAACAAGAGACAAATCGCTTTATGCAGGCATAACTGCAGTATTATCAAAACAACTAAGAGAGATAAAATAAAGGAATATTTATAAGGGGCTGCCGCATTGCGATTTAAAATTGCAATTATGGCAGTCCTCTTTTCATGTTATACTATGGCAAAAATAATATTGTGCAAGTCTCCTTTATTGTGATTTAATGGCAATATTAGAAAACCATAAATTTATTGTGAAGTATTAAAAGGAAGTTTCGTATTAATTAATGAAAGACAAAAGGAAGAAGGGGAAGTAATGGTAATAAGTGAAGAAAATCTTCTAGGGGAATTGAGAAAAGGGAATGCCAGAGCTCTCGAATTTATTATGGATACGTATTCTAACTTGGTATTCAGCGTTGTTATTAATGTTTTAGGCATTGATAATCGGGAGTATGCACTGGAATGTATGAACGATATATTTCTTATAGTTTGGAATAAGAACAGTTTATACGATCCACAAAAAGCTTCACTAAAGAATTGGATATTGGCAGTAAGCAAATACAAAGCTATCGATTATAAGAGAGCACTTAAAAATCAAGGTAATGTGCAGCTTGAAGAAGAAATTTTGTTTTCTGCTGTCAATGTTGAAAATGAATACATTGCTAAAGAAAATATGGATGAATTATTCAAATTACTTGATAGGCAGAATAAAGTGGACAAGGAAATATTTATTATGAAATATATTCTCGATGAGGATATAGCAACCATATCTGAAAAAGTCACTTTGTCAAAAGGTGCTGTATACAACCGACTTTGGAGAATGCGGAATTTCTTGATGGATAAACTGGGAATTACATATAACAAGGAGGAAGCAAAATGAGAACAAATAATAATGAAGATGATATCTTGAGACTTATTAATGGAGTTGTTATAGAAGAAAGAAATGAATTTAGCCTATCTGATTTTGAAAAAAAGCAGCTGCATAAAAGCGTTATGCGTAAAATTAAACATAGACCCGTAATAAAGAGCAAATGGGCCATAGCGGCTTCAATAATTATTATATGTATAGCCACTATGACCGGCAGGCCAACCATCGCTTCAACTACATTTACTGCCATGAATACAGCTATAAATTCCTTAATTTTCGGTAGAGATAAGGCTTTGGAAAATGCAGTTAAAAATAATTATATTCAGCCCTTAAGCTCCAGTCCCATATATAATAATGGTGTGGAGATTAGCTCTACAAATATGCTGATTGATAGTACAAAGCTTGCTATGTCCTTTGATTTGAAGTTTGATGATATTAGTAAGTTGGAGAACTTACAAGGGTTATCACTAAATTTAAGAATTAAGAACGAGAAAGATAAAGTATTGTTGGGATTTATGGATGAGGATTTAAGTAATATAAAACTAGTAGGCGGAATTACTACGTTAGTGGATAACTTTGAAATTATAGATAAGGACAAAGGTACGGTAAGATATAATGTTATAATGAATTCTGAAAAGGCTGAAATTCCCAAAGTAAAAACTTTGAAGGTTGAAGTTAAATGGATAAATTACCATTGTATGCATGAGGATATGACAAATTCTATTACTGGAAATTGGAAGTTTTTAATTAATGTAGATGATAAATTCAGACAGGATGAAAGCATTAAATTTGTTGAAAGAAATAACCGTTCAAATATTAAAGTTAAATCTGTCAACACCACTGCAACCGGCACATTGATAATGTTTAGCACACCTAATTATGCTGAAATTAATGAACCCAAAGATGTAAAGCTTATTGATGATAAAGGTAATATTCAAGACCATGCAGGAGTTGTACATAGAGATGAAGATACTTTTTTTATGACTTTCCCTGTAACACTGTTTGATGATCCTAAGTCCCTAACATTATTAATAGAAGATTATGAAGGTAAAAAAGTGGAAATTCAATTATATAGGAAGTAATCATATAAAAGTGGTATAATTATGTGTAAGTGGTGTATTATGTGTAATTGAGGTATTTAGAGTGGATAATAAATTTGAAGTTTATTTGGAAGAGGGGTCCCTGGGAGGATTGGGGTCTATTGCTAAAAGTGATATACATAGTCATGCAGGTAGAGGCGGTAAGGCAGACTATATTTCGTCCTGGGCTAAGAAGAAAATATCCTTGCCTCCCAGCAAATTTGATTCATTAGCACATATGGAGAGATGGTTTTCTGACAATATCAAGGTTCTTTGTCCTGGTTTGGAAGGACATTTAAAACGGTGGGAAGCAGCTTTTGCACAGGCTTCAACCGATAATATAACAGTGTTAGCCTTAAGCTTTACCATTTCTGAAATAGACTTTGTGGGGGGAATAGAGGCTTTTATCGGTATACTTAATGAATATAATGGACAATTTGCACCTAACACAGTATTTCTTCCGGAGCTTACATTTGATCGTGCCTGCAATACGGAAGAGGAGTTCTCAAGGCTGGATGAAATTCTTAACTATGGCTTTTTTAAATCAGTGGATATCTGCTGCAATGAATTTGCTCAGCCTATAAGAAACTTTAAAAAAATATTTAGAAAAGCAAAGGAATATTCTGTTAGATTGAAGGCTCATGTAGGAGAGTTTGGAAGTGCCGATGATGTAATGGAAGCGGTTGAAGAATTAGAACTTAATGAAGTTCATCATGGAATTGCTGTTGCAAAATCAAATTATGTAATGAAATGGTTAGCTGACCATAAAATCCAATTAAACATTTGTCCAACCAGCAATGTAATGCTTGGTATAGTAGAAAATTACGCTTCTCACCCTATTCGAAGAATTTATGATGCAGGAATTCCTGTTACTATTAATACGGACGATTTGCTGATTTTTAATCAAACAGTATCACAAGAATATCTTAACCTTTATAATGCACATTTAATGACGGTTAAAGAGCTGAACAACATTAGAGAAGAAGGCTTAAAAGAGAAAAATTACTATAAATAACGGCATTTAATTATGATGTGTATGTAATTTGCATTGAAGCAGCCACTTTAGTAACATTCATGCTTACTAAGTGATATAATAAAGAATAGACAGTTAACAAATACTAAAGGAGTAAGGGTATGAATAAAAGATTACATGTACATTTCATGGGAATAGGCGGAAGCGGAATGGCGCCTATAGCAGTAATAGCAAAAAAATCAGGATTTGATGTGTCCGGATGTGATTGTAATGAAAAAAGCTATTATAGTGAGGCATTGAGTGACAGCGGAATTGATATAAAAATTGGGCATAGCGCTGAGCATCTCCAGGGAGTAGATATTTTGGCAGTAACACCTGCCGTATTTGACATTAATCCAAATCACCCTGAAATTGTTGAGGGAAGAAAGAGAAACATATTGATGACCTGGCAGGAATTTATGGGTAAATATCTGCAGGAAGATAAATTCGTTGTTGCAGTTGCCGGGACTCACGGAAAATCAACTACTACTGTACTGATGGGACTGGCATTGGAAGCCGGAGGACTTGATCCTATAGTAGAGGCAGGAACTATATACAGGCCATGGGGAGGCGGATTCAGGATATCAAATTCCAAATATTTTGTCTGCGAGGCGGATGAATTTAATTGTAATTTTTTAAATTATTCACCATCCTTAATTGTTATCAATAACATTGAGATGGATCATCCT
>JAEZDX010000041.1 GCA_023417975.1 Bacillota bacterium | reverse complement strand
TATTTTACAAGCTTTCGCTTGTCAAAAGAATCGCTGACCATGATTTATTCTGTAAAGAATTTATCTATTTTACCTCTGTTCAATTTTCAAAGACCATCTATTTGCTTTCGCCGTCATCCGACAGCTTAATTAGTTTAACACACACAATATTTACTGTCAATACTTTTTTAAAATATATCTCAGAAAACTTTTGTGTTTTTTGAAGCTGACTTGCAGCGACAAAAGTTATTCTATCAGATTACATAATTTAATCTTCTACCTGGATATGCGTATAAACTGTTTAGCTCACAATTCATTTAAATAGCTTCATCTTTCTCAACATATCATATAGTGATACACCAGGATGAGATGTTCTTCATTTATCACATCCAATGTATTTAAGCTTTTTTAACAGTATCTCTCCTGTATACTATCTACATAGCAATAAATTAATAACTCAAAACCAGTATATAATTGATTTCCTTTTCCGACTCAAAGAACATTCGGAATCCACATTTCTGTAGTACTCTGTTAGAAGCAATATTGGTCCTCAAAACCCTCATTGCAGTAACAGCTTTACATTCTTCATCTTCCTTTGCCCACTTAATTAAAAGCTGTAATGCTTCTGTCATCAATCCGGCATTTCTAAATTTGCTTGAAATACTATACCCCACTTCTGAGTGTCCTTCTTCATTAGGCCGACCTTTAAAGCCTATGAATCCTATGCCGCTTTCTTTTTCTTTGTCCATTATAATCCAATAGGTGTACCATGGATGAGTACGTTCAGGAATTTCGTGCATTTTAACAAGTTTTTTAAGCGTAGCTGCTTTTACGATTTCTGTTATAGCTTCTTTATCTATTATTACTGGAACTCTTTCCATATCTCCGCTTGTTATGTTTACAAGCTCGGCATAAGATAGTGATCTTAATTTTAATCTATCTGACTCAAGTATTATTGTGTACATACAATTCACCTCTACTATAGCCGTGTAGCTATTTCTCAATTGTTCATATATTATTAAATCTGTTTCATACTATATATTTTTCGTAGCAATAGAATGGTCCCTTTCTAAAATTAACAACTCCTACTCTTTTATAGCCTTTTCCTTCATATAACCTACATGCCTTATTATTGTACACAAATGCATCCAGTCTTATAGAATCATATTTATTATTAACAGCAAAACCTTCGGCAAAATCTATCATTGCCTTTGCAATACCTATCCCTTGATAATCAGGATCTATGCATAGCCTATGTATTACCATAGGTCTCCCGTATTGCATTTTCCATTCAACTGTTTCATATTCATCATCTTGATGTTCATTTAATACTATTATTCCTTTAACCATTTCTTCATAATATACATACAGACTTTCTTCATATAAATCACGTTTTATTACTTCTTCGTTAGGATATATGTCATCCCACTGCTCAATACCTTGACTTATCATATTGCTTACTGCCTTTTTTATAATATTCATAATTTTATTAATTTCATTTTGTTTTGCTTTTCGTATAAGCATAATTAGCCTCCTTTAATACTTTTATTAAGCTTTCACATATTATTTCTTGCCTCACTTAAGCATGGTTTATCCAATCATAAATTATTTATATTATATTGTATATACTCGCATAAAAACACATTCTCTTAACTAAATTGTGAGAAAAATTGTGAACCGTCCCTATTATAATCTAGTATCTTGCATTATACAATACCGGGTGATATAATATAGCTACAGTAAAAAGTTCCAAAGGAGCGATAGCATGGATACTCAGTTAAAAAAAGGCGTATTGGAGCTATGTGTATTGTCCATAGTTGATAAAAAAGATTGCTACGGCTATGAGCTTGTAGATGAAATATCAAAAAATATACAAATCTCAGATGGTACCGTATATCCGATTTTAAGGCGATTAACTCAAGAAGGCTACTTCACCACATACCTAAAAGAATCCACAGAGGGTCCACCTCGCAAGTATTACAAACTTACAGAGCTAGGTAAAGCTACTAAAGACAAGTTATCGGAAGAGTGGTTCCAATTCATAGAAGCAGTAAACACAATTATTAAGGAGGATGTGTAGATTGAACAGAAACGAATTTATGTATTTCTTAAGAAGTTCATTAGAGGGCTTTTCCCAACAAGAAAGAGAAGAAATAATTTATGATTATGAAGAACATTTTGCAGTTGGTATGCAAAGCGGTAAAACAGAGGCGGAAATCTGTTTTGAGCTAGGCGATCCTCGTAGTATAGGGAATCAATATAGGTCCGGTTCTTCCACCCAAAGCTTTACTACTAACACTAATGGCAGCAGTATTATAAGAGCAATATTTGCCTCCTTGGGCTTAGGCTTATTTAATTTGATATTTATATTGGGTCCTTTTCTGGCAGTAGCAGCCACATTGCTTTCGCTGTTGCTTGCATCGTGCTGCACTGCCTTTGTCGGTATCTTAGGCGTGTTCATGCTGTTAATAAAACAGATTTTCCCTCACTTTATCCCTATTTTTGATTTTTCACCTTGGATATCTGGCGTACTTTATTCCATAGCCATTACCTGCGCCGGAACTTTGCTTTATATGCTTACAAGCTTTTTAGCTAAAGGATTTTTTAAAGGCACATCAAAATATTTAAAAATGAATTTAAATATAATCGCGGGAAGAAGGTAATCTATATGTTTATTAGAAATAAGAAAAGACTTGTATCGTCCTTATTTGCCATTATGCTTATTTGTGCCGGCCTCGGCACACTAATTGCTTATATGTGTAATCCTAAAGATCCCTTTAACAGTGCTAACGGAAAAAATTCCATGAATATTGATGATACAAAACTATCAGATACAAACGGTGTTGAGCAGATATCAACAAAAATTTCATCAGGAGACATAAATATAATCCCTGAGGACAGAGCCGACGTTAAGGCTGTGTTAAGCGGTTATATTAAGTCCTCTAGTGAAGTTATGAAGCCTGAACTAATTATAGATAAATCTTCCAATAAGTTAAGCATTAATATAAAAAGTCAAAATATCTATTGGGGTTATGTAAATATGGGCTTAAAACTGGATATATATATTCCTAGCGCTTATACCAAGAAGTTGTCTCTCCAAACCAGTTCCGGTGACATAAAATTAAACAATGAAATGAATTTATCCGACTTAAGCTGTTCATTGAGCTCCGGAGACTTAACTATTAAGAATGTTGCTTGCGATAAGTTCTCATATAAGTGTTCTTCAGGCTCATTATATGCGGATATTTTAAATACAAAGGAAACAATTCTTGATTCCTCTTCGGGAGATATGAATATAAAAAGCTTTACTGGCGATGTTTCAGGAGAGAGTTCTTCCGGTGAAATCTCTATAAACTACACAAGCTTTAATAATAACATTACTCTACAAGCACATTCCGGTGATATAAAATTAAAGCTGCCGGAGAGTTCCGAATTTTATATAGATGCAAACTGCAGCTCCGGTGATGTAGAATGTGATTTTCCTGTTACCATATCAGGAAAGAAAAAAGATAACACTCTTACAGGCACTGTTAAGAATAGCAATAATAGGATAAAATTGAATACTTCCTCAGGTGATATATTTGTAAAGAATTAAAATAAGCAACCGGTATTGATAAAAATACCGGTTGCTTATCTTCCTCCAAACCGACTCTATATTATTGAAATTTTTCTATATCAATATATCCTTCTTTGTAAATATGATATGAGCTATAACATAACTTAAGACTATCCAAGCCACGAACACTATAACGCTACTTGTAAGGGTTACATGTGGATTATTTAACGTCACGGCCGCTCTTCCGGTCAGAAGATTTCCAACTTCACCAAATATTACAAATACATATCGTGCAATAGATTTAAATGCTCCAAAGCCTAAAAATATTATTGATGCGGCTATCATTGATACAACACTTGCTCCCATAGATATCATACTGTTTTTAACCAATGCTGATATTAAAAATACTATTGCAACGCAAGCAGCTATATATAGGGATTGAAGCAAAAGCAGCCTTATAACATAGCTCGCAGCTGTAATAATGTGAGAACTTCCTGCTATCATCACCATTGGATATGTACCGTTTTCCAACATATGTGTAGTATCAAACTTGTATTGTGCTCCTACCATAGTTGGGTACGATGCATCTCCAAACCCGAAAATCAAACCTACTATTAAAAATGCTAACAATTCTGTCCCTACAATAAAGAGAATAGATATTGCATTTATGGATAAGAATTTTGACAAAAGAACTTTCCCCCTGGATACAGGCTGTGTCAGCAGAAGCTTCATTGTAGGCGGTGATGCCTCCCCGGACACCATATCTGCAGCAAAGACTGCAACTCCGATGGCTAAAAATACTTGACCTAAAATTCCTACTAACCCCTTAATAAAATTGAAGGCATTAAATTCTGATTCCGACTGAGGCTTTATATTGTGCTCCAGCAAATACTTGCTTGTGTTTAGTTGGGATGTTACATACTCCATCTCAGATTCTGAATCAGACTTGCTATTGTTTTGTATCTCTTTTTGTCTTTCTTCCAATTGGCTAATTTGAACCTTTAGATTATCTTTCCAATCAGTTGAGCCACTTAGTGAAGCCTTTAATGCAGCCACAGACGATTTCATTTGCTCTATATTATCATCAATTTGCTGTTTATATTTTTCAATCTTTTTTTCATCATTTTTGATTTCATCTGGTATTATATTTTTATCTTTCTCTCTGCTTTGATTATAGCTTTCCATATTAGATATTTGATTTTCCGGAGAATTTCTTTTTGCATCCCTGTAAGATTCATATCCGATAAAAGCTGTAAGCAGCATAAATGCTATCAATACAACTAAAGTTTTTTTCCTTTTCAAAAGCTTAAAAGTTTCTAATTTAAATAGTGTTATCATGCACGTTTTCCTCCTTCGACCAATTCCATATACCTCTGTTCAAGTTGATTATGCTTTTTATATACCTCATAAATATCCACACCTTGCACAACCAACTCTCGAATTATGTCACAAGCGGCTTCTTTCTCAGCTGTGACTGTAAATATGTTATCCTCTCTGTTGACCTGTTTAACGCTTTCCATGCTTGTTATAATTCCATAGCCTTTTTTAGCATCTTTTGTGACAATAACCAAGGTTTCCGTTTCATTGTGAGTTTGTCCGTTAGCTATGCTTTCTATTGCTTTTATTTCTCCGTCATTTATAAATGCAACAGTATCACAAAGCTGCTGTACCTCACTCAATATATGAGAAGATATGAGTACTGCCGTATTAGTTGACTTTGCAGCTTTTTTTACAATCTCTCTGAAATCCAATATTCCTGTTGGATCTAATCCATTTGTCGGTTCGTCCAAGATTAAAAGCTTAGGCTTGGATATTAAAGC
>JAEZDX010000006.1 GCA_023417975.1 Bacillota bacterium | reverse complement strand
CACTTGTATTTCTAAAGGCTGACGATAAATTTAAAGAACCAAAGGAAAACGCTGATTTAAGTATTTCTCAAATGCTGGTCATGTCTTATAAGTTATGGCAAAAGAATAAAGATACATGGTCTCCAATGCAGCCACAGTACGGCAAAAATTTTATACTGTATATGATAGAAGAGATTGGAGAAGTAATAGCAATAATAAAGAAAAAAGGCGAAGATCAGATAATGAATACACCTGAAGTTAGAGAAAGGTTTATTGAAGAACTTGGAGATGTATTGATGTACTATGCGGATGTACTGAATCGGTTCCATATATCCGCAGAAGAATTTTCTAATCTTTACTTAAATAAATTTGAAAGTAACATGAACAGAGATTATAAAAAGCAATATGAGGAAATGAAATATTAAAAATATAAGAAGTACGAGAGATGCATGCTTATAGAGTTATTGGAATCGAGCTATATGGGACATAACAAATTTTATGAAGGAGGATGTATATGGGAAAGGAATTATCAGAAATGACGCTGGAGGAGCTATGGGAGTTGTTTCCTATAATTTTAAAAGAACATAATAGCCATTATAAAGACTGGTATGAATTTGAAAAGGAAGATCTATTAAAGTGCCTTGAAAGAAGAAATATAAGGCGAATTAATCATATAGGAAGCAGAGCAGTTGAAGGCCTCATTGCTAAACCAACTGTAGATATTTTATTGGAAATAGGCGATGAAACAGATATTGAACAGTTGAAAAGCACTTTGACAAAGAATGGTTGGATATTAATGTCGTCTCAAAAAAGTCCATACATGCAAATATCCTTTAATAAGGGGTATACAAAGGAAGGATTCGCTGAAAAAGTGTATCACTTGCATATTCGTTATTATGACGATTGGAATGAATTATATTTTAGAGATTATCTAATAGAGAATAAAGAAGTTGCCGATAACTATGCAAAGCTTAAATTAGAGCTTATTAAGCAATATGAGCATGATAGAGATGGATATACAAATGCAAAGTCTGATTTCATTTCAAAACATACTAAAAAGGCCAGAGAAAAATATGGGAACAGATATATACCAAAAAATAAGATTGAATAGGTTTTGTGATGATTTTTTTAGTCAGCCAAGGTAAAAGCTTGCTAGTATATAATGAAAATATATTTAGATATAAATAGTTGAACTAATAATAATTTTAAGATGAAATAACACAAATTACACATATTTTACACACAATTTCTCCGTAAATTAGGTTTAAAATAAAAATATGATAAGAGCTGAATATATAATATTGGCTATAAAATACGTGAGAGGTTTAAAAATGGAGGTGTGTTAATATGTTTAGTCATTATGGAATCGGCACCGTGCTGTACGATTTAAGATCACTGCTGGTTATCATTCCGATATTTTCATTTTATATTTTTAAGAGGTATTTCATGCTGGAAGCTATGCGTAAAAAAAGCAAACAGACTGTTGGGCGCTAATACATAAAAGACACAGTGCTATACAATTCTCATGCACCGTGTCTTTTTGGTTTTTCTAAAACTATAATTTTTGTGGCTTCCTTATGTAGGTTACAACAAGAAAACAAATCCATAATACTATTCCTACAAGGCTCACCACTTGAGCTGTTCTCAATGGTCCTATCATAAGACTGTCGGTTCTTAAGCCTTCAATAAAAAATCTTCCTATAGAATATAAGCCAATGTAGCTTAATGCAACCAGCCCTTTACGCTTACTTTTCTTTAAAAGTACCAACAAAATCACACAAACAAGTAAATCCCACATAGACTCATATAGAAAAGTGGGGTGATAATATACGCCGTCAATAAGCATACCTTTTTGAATAAAGCTTGGGAAGTGACTTATAAATTCACTGCTTACCGGTCCGCCGTGAGCCTCACCATTAAAAAAGTTTCCCCATCTGCCCATAGCTTGCGCTAAAATTATAGATGGAGCAGCAATGTCGGCCATATTGATAAAATCGTATTTTTTATATCGTGTGAAAATATAGGCAGCTAGCATGGAAAGTATTATGCCGCCATGTATAGCCAACCCACCGCCTCTGATGTTAAACACCTGAATAAGATTGTTTTTATATTCTCCGAAATTAAAAATTACATAATATAGACGGGCGCCAATTATACCAAAGGGAATTCCAACAAGTACAACATCAAGAAAATTATCCGAATTTATATCCCTCCATTTGCTCGTAAAAGTGGCAAGTGCACCTGCCATTAACATACCGAGGGCGATCAATATTCCATACCATCTTATTTCTAAACCAAAAACTGAAAAAGCTATAGGATTCATAATTTTTCCTCCTGTGTTTAATTATATTCCTGTATACAGAATGTGCTGATTATTTGGAATCTATATATCGCATAAAATCTATTACATTCTGCTTTTGCAAAAAATCCGTGGAAATTGGATTTTTTGCTCGGCACAATGTAAGATTTTTAGTGCGATATATGTATCCATATTATAATAAACTATTGTGAAGAAGAAATGAAGTTTTTCTTTATAAAATTCACATAAATATGTGATAATATATACAAAACTTTTATAATGAGGTGAAGCTATGCCTATTGCGCAAAAAAAGACTATTTTGGTTGTAGATGATGAAGAAAAAATTGTTGATGTAATAAAATCATATCTTTTAAAGGAAGGTTTTGGGGTTTATACGGCCTATAACGGTAAAAAGGCTTTGGAATTGTTTGAAGAAATTAATCCTTCCCTAATAATTCTTGATCTTATGCTTCCGGATATGAGTGGAGAGGATATATGTATGAAAATAAGAAAAAAATCCAGAATACCGGTAATTATGCTGACAGCAAAATCCGATGAAATAAGCATTCTCAATGGATTTAATATAGGAAGTGATGATTATATTACAAAACCCTTCAGTCCAAAGCAGCTGATGGCAAGAGTTTGGGCTCTTCTTAGAAGAAGTGAGGATGATTTAAAGCTTCTTTCAAACATATATTCATTTAATAACGGAGAGCTTATTGTAGACGATATGAAGCATGAAGTAAAAAAGCAGGGCAGCGCAGTTAATTTGACAAATTCCGAATACAAGATACTTATAAGTATGATTCAATATCCTAAAAAGGCGTTCTCAAGAGAAGAATTGGTGTGCAGGGCTCTTGGTGATGATTATGAAGGAATTGACAGGGTGATAGATACACATGTAAAGAACCTAAGGCAAAAAATAGAAGCTAATCCTAAAGAACCGAAGTATATATTAACAGTACACGGTGTCGGATATAAGTTTGGCGGTGAATAGTCATGAAAAGTTTAAAAGGCAGATTAATACTTTCATATGTACTTATTTCAGCCATATGTATTTCTTTAATAAGTATACTCAGTAATGAACTTTTGGAAAAACAGTTTAATGACTATATAATAAAGGCTCAGCAGCGTAAAACTGAAGACATACAAAGATCTGTTACAGAACAATATGCGTTAGAAAAGAAATGGAATATGAGTGTACTGGAGAGGGTAGGAGTAGATGCCCTGGAAAACGGATTTATCATTAAGATAGAAGACATTTCAGGGAATATGCTGTGGGACGCAACTGAGCATAACAACGGAAAATGTGAAGCAATAATAAAGCATTACGCCGAAAATATGATGAGTCGATACCCGAATTGGAATGGAGGGTTTGTACAAAATGATTATCCTATAAAGGTAAATAATATAATTGTGGGAAAGGTTAATATCGGCTATTACGGTCCGTTTTATTATACTGATTATGATCTGATTTTTCTTAGTACTTTAAATAAAATTTTTATTTGCGTGGCAGCAGTATCATTATTGGGTGCAGTTATTGTAGGTGTAATAATGGCCGATGGTATAGCAAAGCCTATATCAAAGGTAATAAAGTCAGCTCAAGCAATAGCTAAAGGAAACTACCGCGGCAGAATAAAGGAAACAGGTGGCACTTTAGAGGTTAAGGAACTTGTTAAATCAATTAACAATATAGCAGTTACTTTAGAGAATCAGGAGCTTCTTAGAAAGAGGCTTACAGCAGACGTAGCCCATGAGCTAAGGACACCGTTGGCTACCCTTCAAAGTCATATGGAGGCTATTCTAGACGGTATATGGGAGCCTACTGTTGACAGAATAAAGAGCTGCCATGAAGAGACACTAAGAATAAATAGACTTGTAGGGGATTTGGAGAAGCTTGCTCAATATGAAAATGAAAATTTGAATATTATAAAAAGTTCTTTTGACCTAGGGGAATTAATACAAGGTATTCTTTTGAATTTTGAAATACAGTTTATCAATAAGAATATTGAAATTGTCTTTAATAATAAGGTCACACCTATAAATGCAGATAAGGACAAAATAAGTCAAGTAATAATAAACTTGATCTCCAACGCATTAAAATATACTCAGCGTGGAGGAAAAGTAGAAATTGGCTTAAGGAAAAAGGAACAAATGAATTTATTATTTATTAAAGATAATGGGATGGGTATAGACACCGAGGACTTACCTCATATATTTGAAAGATTCTATCGAGTTGACAAATCAAGAAGCAGGTCAACAGGAGGAGCAGGTATAGGCCTAACAATAACTAAGACAATTATTGAAGCCCATGGAGGAAGTATTAGTGTAGAAAGCAGCCTAGGGCATGGTACAACTTTTTTGGTCAGTTTGCCTGAGGAGTAACATTAAAAAAGGAACTTCAGTTTTTTAACTGAGGTTCCTTTTTAATGTATGGTAACTTTCTGCCATGCGTTTACTGTCCGAAATACTTTCCTCTTATGCTTTCTAGGTCAGTGGTTGAATTATTGTCAACTACCTCTATGGCAAAGGCAAGGTTACTGTCTTTAATTACCCAATAGGTACCGTTTTGCAGCGGCTCAATATTAACATTAACTATTCCTTTTTTACCTTGGAAGGTCATGAACTCTTTCTCGTCACCATCCTTCAGCACTGAAAAATTACCGTCATAGTAATCGTACTCGCTTAAATCCAAAGTAACGGAAGTCTTAATAGATTTATTTATAACCACTACCAACGGCTCAAATTCATAACCAATACCCTTTAAAGAAATACTTTGCGAATTTCCGGATATTGTAGATCGCTTTATAATTCTATCCGTAGAAATTTTTTTAATATCATCTCCGTAAATGCTTGGTTTACTTTGTGTCTGGTCTGCCCCGGCACCAGCTCCTCCACCGCAGCAGCCTGCCCCGCCGCTAGGTGCCGGGGGAGCTGTTTCATCTATCTCGGATTGATCAATTGAACCTAGGCTATCGGTGACTTTTATTACACCTGTTATCATTCCCATCCAGCAGCTATAATTTATATCTTTGTCTCCCGCAGTGAATTCAACTACATTTTCTCCAGACTTCAGCTTTACTTGTTTGTTTAGCGAAGGAACAACAATTGAATTGTTACAGGAGTTTAATGCTTTACCTTCTATAATCCATTTAACCGGTTTATTCTTTTCAACATATTGAACATAAGGAGTGTAACCCCTGTTGTCAGCTGTAGTTCTAATAACCTGAACACCATCAACAATTTCAGCTTTACCTGCATTTTCAGAGGAACCGCTACTTTCTGCAGCAGTTATTGAGCGAGCTGACGGTAATTTTATCCCTGCTAGAGCCAGACCCCTGTTTCCCATTATTATTCCAAGTACTATAACTAAAATTCCACTGTACTTTAGCAGCTTCTTAGTATAGCCTTTACTGAGCAATCCTGACAGTGCCCCAAATACAAGCATCAAAGGGACAGTACCTGACGCAAACAGAAACATGGAAAGGGCTCCCTTAAATGCACTGCCTGTACCTAATGCATATAGCTGCATAGTTTGTAATGGACCGCAGGGCATAAGACCATTAAGTAGACCCACAATAAATGGGGCTTTATTACGGCTTTTTCCGGCACAAAAGGCGCTTGGTAGCTTCAAATTGATCTTTTTAAAAAGTGAAAAGCCAGCCATGTTAAAGCCCATAATAATCATAAACAGACCTGCTGCCATCTGCATTATCGCTTTAACGGTTATACTTAAAGACAGCACGGAACCTAAGGCGCCTACTATACCTCCAATTATAGTATAAGAAACAATTCTTCCAAGATTATACTTTAACGAAGGCAGTATAGACTGAAGCTTTGATTTGCTTTGTATAGATATACCTTGTGATAGAGCTATACCTCCGCACATGCCTACACAGTGGATTGAGGTGAGCATACCTACTAGGAATAATACAAAATAAGAAGCACCATTTAGCTTATCTTCCATATTGATTCCTGCCGTATTATTACCTAAAAGCACTATGGCTGCTGCAATGAGAAGAATTCCTCCCAGCTTTATGCCGTTTTTGTTTTCAGTGCTATAGCCTGCATTATGTAT
>JAEZDX010000653.1 GCA_023417975.1 Bacillota bacterium | reverse complement strand
GCTCCGCTGTTTCCAGTACTAAATATAATTCTTTATTTTTGCTTAAATCCATGGATACTTCAAAATCGAATTTTAAAGTTATATTGCAGTTTTCCTTTCTTTTCAGTAAAATGTCCATAAGCTTTATAACCGGGATTTTGCTCTGCCAGCTGCCTCCGTTAATACTATAGCTGCAGTAATCCAAAGTTAGTGAATTCAAATCACATTGTTCCAGCCGCCACATATCGTTTATAATAATATTGTTTTCGGCTTTAGCATCGACTCTTACTATCACTGCTTCATTCATGCCATCTTCATATTGTTCTTTTTCAAAAATAATAATGTAGGACTGCATAGGCAGAAAGCTTAAATTAACATAGGTAGAAGTTTTATCTGTCCAGCTTTGTAATTCCTCTGAACTACCTTCCTCCAATATTATCCTCTTAACCTTTCCGGTTCCTTTTAGCTTTACTATAGTTTGAAACTCTTCACTTTGGCTGTGATTAACCATATAAATTATATATTGATTTTCAAGCCTTCTAATAGTACAGCCTATGTCACTGACTTCTAAGTTATTCTCGCAAATACTTGCATATTCATCGAGACTACCGGTTATAGCGCCATATAAAAGTTCTTTATTCTCAAAGCAGTTTTCTACAGCTAGTACAGACTTCTTAAGTTCCTTTAATTCAACGGATTTTATACCCTCCAAAAATTCAGGGTATTTTCCTGTACTTATTACTAAACCTCCGTTTTGGGTAAATTCCTTTAAAAGCACTATAGTACTACTATCTATCGTTAGCATGGAAGGCATGATTATTACCTTGTATGAACATTCTCCTACCTTGAGCATATTCTTTTCTATGCTGCCGTGAGCTTTTATTATTGTTTCATCGCCGAAATGATAGTCAATATGAAGCTGTGCAAGCGTTTCTGTCAGCTTTTCAAAGTGTTCATTTACCTTATCAAGCTCCTTGTTATCATCCTTATCATATGAAATCCAGCCACTTTTCATAGGATGCAGCACCAGAACCTGTGCTGCGCTTTTTCCGGAAGATAAGAGAAGGCTCAGCCTTGCAAAATAATCGTTAAAGACTTTATATTCTTCCCACCAAGGCTGCTGATAGAACAAGCTTGGCGGATAATCTCGCTTTCTCATCCCCCTTATACTATATCCTTCAAGATGTTGACAAATCTTATTTATTCCGTTAGCAAACTGCCACTCTGCTACCCACTTTAGTTCTTCAAAGCTTACATCCCAGCCGCACATGGCGAAAGTTTCCGTTACAGCAAACTTTTTTCCTAGCTGACTGGCAGCAGAGCTCACCTGTTTAGCAATTATCCGGCCGCCTATCCTTCTTCCAAGCCAATCCATTCCGGGCATATGCATATATTCATAGAAAGGCATTACCCCTGCGGTAGATTCCATCTGACTCTTCAGGTTATCCTCTCCCATAAAGTGTCCTGTAAACATGCAGTTATGGCTATCACACCAATTATAAATCTGTTTTGCATAGGATGTAGTAAACAATTCGCTTACAAGAGCCCAATAATCATATCTTACTTTTTCAAAGCCTTTTCTGTGAAAAAATAAATATGGCAAAACTTCAAGCAAGTCATAGCCATATTTTTCTTTAAATTTAAATGGCAAAGTATAAGACCAAGGCATTTTTCTTCTGGCAAATTGGGGTTCGTCCGTAAAGAAACCCTTAATGCCTTGACCGAATTCTTCACTGAATCTTTTATAATATTCACTGTAGGTGATATCTATAAACTTTTTTACAACCTCAGGGTTTAATATATCTATATAATACTTATTGCTCTCATGCTTTATAACAATAACCTTGCTATGTTCTTCCCGTTTCTCCTCAGCTTTCATTTGTCTTATTGATAAATCCGTTGCTGTGCCTTCTTCTACATATACTCCCAATACAGATGCATCCAACGTTACTTCTCTAAAGGGCAATACTTCCATTTCCAGCCATCTCATATGATAGCTGTCACCCAGTGCAGTGACCTTTCCTCCTGCAAAGCCGCTTGGCCATCCTTCTTCATCATAGCACCAGGAATCAAGGCCTAAACTTTTACCATGTTCCACACAGGTTTTTATGCATTCCATCCATTCTTCACTAAGGTACTCAGTTTGAAGGCCGGCTCTGGCATGCATAAAATACCCTCCTACACCTGCTTTACTCATCTCTTCTATCTGCCACTTTAATGTATCCGGTTCAAGTTTGTCATTCCATGACCAGAAAGGCAGAGATCTATACTCCTTCGGAGGGTCTTTTAGCAGTTTAATTATTTCATTCACTTGTATTACCTCTCAATTTTTATTTATTAACCTTCCAAGTGCAATCTATATTTCTGTGGATATACTCCGGTATACTTTTTAAACACCTTACTAAAGTAGGAAGCATCCTCGTAGCCAACCATACCCGAAACATCCAATATTTTCAGGTCATGTGACTTAAGCAGCTCCTTGGCTGCTTCCATTCTTACCTTAGTAATATAATCTGTTATCGTTTGGCCAACTTGATGTTTAAAAATCAAGCCGATGTAATTTGGTGTTAAATAGACTTCTTCAGCTATCTGATTTACACTAATATCCTTCATATAGCTTTCATTAATAATACCTTTAATAGTTTCAATAAGCTTTTTATTCTTTTGGTTGTACTGTCTGGAATAATATCCGGTTATCTTTTCAAAAATGTCCAACATAAACAGTTTCAAATCGTATACGCTTTCTGCCTTATATACTTTTTCCAGTATGGAAGAATTATCTTCAAGAATACCGTCGATGTGCTCCCGTACAGAACGCAAAACCATGAAAATAATTTCTATACAGCTGTCCTGAACATTGCTTATCGTATATCTTCCATCCACGATAAAATCTTCGAATAACTCCTTTAGCAGTTGTTCTTCACCATTAAGGTCTCCAAGTTTTATGAAATTCAAAAGTTTAACTTCTATAGAATATAAGTCCTCATATTTAGTTTGCTTATAGTCAAGCTTTATATCTGAAGCATTTAATATGGAATCCTTCCCTGTATAAAATTTAAACTGTAACGCATCATAGGCACTTTTATATACTATATTCAAGCTTGTTAAATTTACCGAGGAATATCCTATACCTACAGAAGTTGATATTCTAAGATATTTTTTTATTCCAAGGTTTATATTTTGAAATATTTTATTTTGTTCCTCCTTAGAAAAATTACTCGTATCATAAAGAATAACAAATTCATTTTCATCCTTGCAAAAGCTGACGGCTTTACAATATTCTTTGATTATTTCATCAGCTATATTTATTACAGCGAAATTGAGAATTTGCTTGTCAGCTTCAGTTTTGTCCTTTACCAAAAGATTATAGTCATCCATTTTAACTACAGCTATAGAGAATCTATCTTCCCCATCAAATGGAATATTAAAGTAATTAAGCTTTTCTATAATCTCTGCATCACTTTTATAAACCCCTAGTACCAAATTTATAAGAAACTTTTCTCTTGCTAGGCCAAGACTCTCATTAAGCTGCTCATTTAATTCTCTAAGCTTCTTTTCTCTATCTATTTCTAACGTTAACTTTTCAGTTACCTTCTTTATTGCCTCTTCCAGTTCTTCTATTTCCAGCGGCTTTAGGATATATGCCTCAGCACATATATCCACTGCAGTTTTTGCATAATTAAAATCCTGAACTCCACTGAAAAATATTATTTTCATCTTCATATTTTCTTTGGTTAAGCATCTTGCAACCTCCAAGCCGTCTAAGAAGGGCATTCTTATATCCGTAAAAAGT
This sequence comes from Bacillota bacterium, assembly GCA_023417975.1. Classification (GTDB taxonomy): domain Bacteria; phylum Bacillota; class Clostridia; order Clostridiales; family Clostridiaceae; genus JAEZDX01. The sequence continues at coordinate 3,574 of JAEZDX010000653.1, read as the reverse complement.
ATATCGGGCTTATGCTGCCTGCACATTTCCAAAGCTTCTTCTCCATCCGAAGCTTCACCTACTATTTCAATGCCGTATTTTTCCCATGGAATAATATTTCTTATGCCTCGCCTAACTAATAATTCATCATCTGCAATAATCATCTTAAACATGCTTTTCCTCCAGATTATTTATCATATCAATTTTTACCGTCACAGTAGCTCCGCCTTCAGCATTACTGCTGAAGCTTAATCCGAATTCTTCACCATAGAACTGTTTAATTCTCAGGTTAACATTTTTCAATCCAAAAGATGATTGATTATTTTTACTGTCTTCCAGCAAGCTATTCATTTTCTCACAATCCGTCCCAACTCCGTTATCGGATATTTTAATTACAATTTTCCCGTCAATAATACGACCTGACAGTAATATATGTCCACCGGTTTTTATTTTTTCTATTCCATGCACTATTGAGTTTTCAACTATGGGCTGAAGAATAAGCTTTACAGTATAGCATTGTAATATGGTAGGTTCCACATCAATAATATAATCAAGTTTATCCAGGAATCTTATCTTCTGTATTTTCAAATAGCTTTCTACCTGCTTTAGCTCATCTTCAATGGTAATTATATTACTGCCTTTATTTAAGCTGTATCTGAAAAAGTTGGATAAGCTCTTTACCATTGTACTAATATCCGGGGCATTATATTCAAAAGCAAGCCAATTTATTGAATCCAACGTATTGTATAAAAAGTGGGGATTTATTTGTGCCTGCAGAGCCTTAAGTTCTGCATCTTTTATTTTCAGCTCTGCATCCTTTATAATTAATTCTGCCTTTTTATTTTCAAGTTCACTTATATATAATCTTTCAATAAGGTCTTTTATTTCACTGACCATTCTTTTATATTCGCTTATAAGGAAAGCAAATTCGTCATTTCGCTTATAGCTTAAATTAATTTGGAAATTGCCGGTTTTGACTTTTGACATGGATTTTACTAACTTCTGTACCGGGCCTGTCACATCCTGAGATAGCAAAAGTGCTGCAAACAATGATAAAATAACACATGCAAATATTAGTACATACATTATGTTTCTGAAGGATATAAGCTGCTGCTTAAGCTCCATCAGCGGTGACAGTGATACTATTTTCCATTTTAAAGATGGAATTTCTTTTACAGAAACAAGCATATTAACTCCATCCACCTTATCGATATAGGAAAAATAAGTAATGTCCTTATTGTCATTGTTCTTAAGTTTCATTATATTTTCAATATTCTTCCCTGCAAAATCGGAATTATTACTTAATACAATATCTTTTGACTGATCTACTATGAAAATAGAGCTTCCTTTGGAGGATTTGAAATTATCCAATATATTGTTAAAATACTTTGACTCTATATCTATAGTAAGCACTCCTACAGGCGTCTGTTTTATTGTTTTTAGGCTGTACATGGTCCTTACAATTTTAATTGTATCTACAGTTCTATAACCTATTTTTGCTTTATTAGTCCCTAGAAGTAGTCTGGTACCATCAGACAAGCCTTTGTACCATTTTTCATTTTGGATTACACTGGAGTCAAACACCTTATCTGTAAATTTATATTGATTGTACTCCGGTCTGTTAAACACATATATCCGCGGAAGAATGGTAGTATTTGCAAGATTTGACATATTTGAAAGATAGAAACTATCAAGCGCTGCATCCAATGTAGTCATTTCATTCATTATGGAAGCAGTATCTGCGGAATGAGTGCGATCCAAAACTTCAATCACCTTGGTATTAAGTGAAATCAATGTTCCTATATCTTGAACAGATTGAAACTTTTGAAGTATTATGTCTTCAGCTGTTATGAGATTCTTTTCTATGGAAGCATCGGTCTTTTCGGTGATTATGTCTGCGGACTTCCAATACATTGTAGTAGAAATAAATATTGTGGGAATCAAAACTGAAATTATGAAATAGCATATTAACCTTGTTCTTATGCTCACCTTATAAATATAATTTTCTAACAAGTACTTTTTTACCATATTTAATCTCATAGTTTCTTCTTCCCCGTATTCAGATTTTGCACTTTCTATAAGCATAATACCAACACATAAACAACGAAAGTACAATATTATACCTTCGATTATACATGACTTATTTCAATTTTCGAAGGTAATAATATTCCAATTTATGAGTCTTTTACAACTTACTCTTGCATAAACCTACCAAGTCATCTACATTCGCTGTTACCAAGCATTCTACAGTATCTGCAGCTCCGTAATATATTTTTACTTCTCCTGAAGCTTCAAGGAGCATTCCTCCCGGAAATATTACATCATTTCTGAAACCGCCTTCTGTTTCATAGCTTACTTCAGGAACCATAAGAGGTTCTTTTGACATACCTATTACCTTTGAAGGATCATTTAAATCCAGCAGCATAATACCGGCAGTATATCTCTTCTTCCAGCTGTCTTCCCAGCCGTTTTTACCTCTGTTTTGATCAATATCCACTGCATGGAAAGTAGTTAACCATCCGTGTTTAGTTTTTATAGGAGGCGCTGCAGGTCCTATTTTATCGTTAGCAAATGGAACTTGCTCCACAGCCATAAGAAGCTTTGAATTGCCCCAATATTTCAAATCCGGAGATTCGGATATCCAAATATCGAATTTGTCCTTTCCTCCCCTACTGTAAACCGGGAACGGTCTTTCCAGTCTGTAATACATTCCGTTAATTTTTTCAGGAAAGAGCACCATATTTCTATTATCCGGCACACTTAGGCTTAGTATTTCAAACTTTTCAAAGTCATCCGTTACTGCTATGCCTCCTCTTAGGCCATGCTTTGTATCTACTGCAAAACAAACGTAACATCTATCATCAATAACAGTAAGTCTCGGATCATAAGCTCTTATAATCTCTTCATCCTTTAAGTCAAAGCATGGTTTCTCCTTAACATTCCAGTGTACCCCATCATCACTGTAAGCAAGCCCAATATTGGTGCCTTCAAAACCGAAAGGTCCTTGCTTAGTATAGTTATAATCATTTCTAAACATCATTACATATTTACCCTTAAATTTAACTACCCCTGCATTAAATATCAAATCAGCCGCAAAGGGAATATCCTTAGCTGAAAGAACCGGATTTATTTCATTTCGTTTAATAACTTCACTTGATTTCATTACAATTGCAATATTTTCTGACATAGTAGCCTCCTAATATTAAAGTTATCCTTTTACTGCACCGTTTGTTAATCCCGATATAAAGTATCTGTTTAAAAATAAATATACTATTATCATTGGAATGATGGCTATAGCTGCTCCTGATATCATAAGATTGTATGAAGAAGCTGCTTCACCTGTGTTTCTCAAATTGACAACTCCTACAATCAGCGGCTGTTGAAGCGGTTTTGTTAATGTAAACACCATTGGCAGCATATAATCATTCCAAGCCGATCTGAAGGTCAATAGTCCAATAGTTGCAATAAGTGGTTTTAACAGAGGGAAAATTATGCTCCAATATATTCTTATAAACCCGCAGCCGTCTTTTTTTGCAGCCTCATCAATTTCAACGGGTATTGTTTCCAAATATCCCATACCGATAAATACATTCGT
>JAEZDX010000648.1 GCA_023417975.1 Bacillota bacterium | reverse complement strand
ACTTATCACTGCCTATATCTAATGCTGCTTGGGCAAAGTAAATATTGTCCGAATATTTCAGTGCATTCATTAAGTTTGAAGGCTCAGCATATTGACTTACTCTTGTAACCCAATAATCCCCCCATGAGCTGCTCTTCTGCCATTTTAAACCGGTTATAGTCTTAGCCGCATTTGGATCAATTTTTGAAGTTTCCAGCCCTATAGCTGCCGTTACAGGCTTGAATACGGATCCTGGACAAAAGCTGCTTTCAAAGCGATTATATAACGGCTTTTTTGCATCATCATTTAAGGCTTTCCATTCGGCATCAGACATTCCTAATACAAAATCGTTAGGATTAAAAGATGGAGTACTCACCAATGCCAGCATTTCTCCGGTACTTGGATTCATAGCAGCTGCAGTTCCGGAATCTCCATTTAACTGATCGTATAGTCTGCTTTGCACATTTATATCTATTGTAAGCTTTAAATCCTCACCATTTTTGGGATCTTTCTTTAAAATAGTTTTCTTCTTGTTATTATTGCTGTCCACAATATATATTTCGCATCCGTTTTGGGCTTTTAGACTTTTTTCATATATCGCTTCCAAACCTGTTTTACCTATTACATCTCCATCTTTATAGCCTTGATCCTTTAATTTCTTAATATCTTCAGCCGATACGTTCTGAACGTAACCTACAAGATGGGCTGCTTTTTCTTTTAAAGGATAGACTCTTGCCTTCTTATCTATGATTTTCACTCCAGGTATAGCTAATAATTTGTCCTTAAGCGTCCTGTCATCATCTGAGATAACCTTTATAGGCACAAATGTATCAGGTTTTACATAGGAAGCCGTTAGACTTTTATTTATAGTATCTATACTCACTTGAAGCAGGTCGCTTATTTTCTTTTTACCCCCCTCCGGATCATTGCCGAGCTTTCCCGGAACTATACCAACATTATCGGCAACTCCGTTTATAGCCAGCGGATTATTATTTCTGTCCCGTATTTCCCCACGGGTTCCGCTAGTAGTATCAACTCTTATTTTATCATCATTTTCAAGTCCCGGTATAATTAAAGATGGTGTCCAAACTATCTCCCACTGTTTCTTGTCAGAACCTTGCTTTAAAGCTATGTTCTCATTGAAATCTATATGTCCCGCATCAGTATCCATACTTAGTGTAAAAGGAACGGAAGCTCTTGTCTTATTGTCAAAGTATGTAACTTTTGAATAATCCCACTTAAGCTTTATATTATTTGCTCCCATACCACTATAAATATTTTTGTACCTTTGAGTAAAATCTTTCTCAGGTATCTTTCCTTTTGTTTCAGCATCTATAGCTTTATACATTTCTTCAAACTTACTTTCCTGCCATGCCTTATTAAAAGACTCTAGTTCCTTTTCTCCCTTTTTGTCGCTTTTGCAGGCATTCATTAATGTAATCAAAAGTATAAAACAAACCACCGGAATAACTCTTATTAGTATTTTCTTCATTCCCTAATCCTCCTATACCAGTTTATACCATCATAATAAATTATAGTCCTTCCTACTATTCTGTCAATGCGGATATATTAACAAAATATAGCAGCCTGGACTTTTTCCCTGCTGCTATTATACTTCTTATTGTTTTATGTTATACCCTAAAGCCGGAAGTAAGCTTTTTGAGCTTGCCTGCACTTTCAGACAGCTTTTGAGTAGACTTTTTTATCTCAGTCATAGTACTTAACTGCTCCCGTATGCCTTCATTCATATTTTCCGTACTGCCTGCAATTTCGTTTGATGTGGCGGCAATATTGCCTATGGCCTTTTCTATTTCCTTTGTAGTTTGAGCCTGCTGCTCATTTGCATCCTCAATTTGCTCAATCTCATTAACTATATGTTGTACATTTTCAATTATATTACTTATACTCTCGCCTACTTCAGTAGCTTTTGTTACTCCTAAAGATACCTTTTTCTCAACCTCACCTACGGAATTTACTGCTGAAGCTGATTTAAATTGATTTTCTTTCACCAATTCGGATATCTCTCTTGCAGCATTGTTGCTTTCATCTGCCAACTTTCTTATTTCCTCTGCAACCACATTAAAGCCCTTACCTGCTTCTCCTGCTCGGGCGGCTTCAATGGCTGCATTTAGTGCCAGAAGATTTGTTTGCTCAGATATTGAGGTTATTATTTTAATAATATCCCCTATTTTTTTAGAAGATTCTTCTAATTCATTTATTATTAAAGATACTTCCTTTGATGAAGCTGCTATATTCGTAATGGAAGAAACTACTTCCGATATCTTTACTGCACCCTTTTCTGCAGCTTCTTTTGCTCTTTTACTGTTATTTGTAGTATTTTTACTAGCAATAGCAGTGGCCTGAGAAAATCTTGCAGCTTCCGAAAGGCTGGCAGTTGTCTCTTGTGCAGTTGCAGCTTCATCCGCAGTTCCTTCTGCTATATTTGCAATAATATTCGAGGTATCCTCCAGTGATTGTGTTGTTATAACAGCTGCACTGTTCAACTGTTCACCTGATGCAGCTATCATTTCTGCTGAAACTGCTACTTCACTTATTATTCCCTGAAGTTTACCTATAAAAGAATCAAAGCTTCCGCTTAACTGTCCTATCTCGTCCTTACTCTCATAATTTATTCTCTGTGTCAAATCACCGCTGCTTTGTGAAATTTCCTGAAGCTTTTGTGTTACCTTATTAATGGGTATAGTTATGGACTTAATTATTATGGCAGATAGTACAAGAGTCATTAAAACGCATAGCCCTAGGAGTGTCGCAAGCATTATCATAGTTTCCTTATAAGCACTTGTACTTTCCTTATAGCTCTGATTAGCCGCTGCTGCATGATTATTAATAATTTTATCAAAATCTGAAACTACTGAGTTTGTAGCTTTATCAAAATCTGAAACTGCAGTAGGAGCTCCTTTATTTTCCTGTTCACCATTTTGAGTTCCTTGACTCGGAGGGCTACTTTGACCAGGCACCCCTCTTTCGCTAGTGAAAGTAATAAAGGCATCTTTTGTATTTATGAAACTATTATAATCTTCCAGCAATGTTTTAAAGGTATTGTCGCTTTTATATTTCTGTAATGCCTTCTCTACAGTAGTAATTCTGGAATTAATAGTATCCACTACAGTGGAGGTTGAACTTTTATCGCTTGAATCCATCAATGAATTTGCTGCGCCTCTTATGTACTCTATGTCTGACTTTATATTTCCCAATTCTATAATTGGAGCCATTCTTACAGAATTGAGTTCTTTGATTTTTGAGTTTTCTTTTGATATTTGCTTTATTGAAGCTAAACCCATAATACTGAGAAATACCAGAAAACCTATAGAAAGTATACTGATTTTTTGAGCCAACTTCATATTTCTGAAAATATTCATCTTGTCAACACTTCCTTCTACATTAGTTATAGTTTGGGCATCCTAAATCTATAAATAGATTGTAAATTCAGATTGCTGTACTATTATCAAATTATTATGTGAATTTCATGTGATAAATTAAAAAGTACAGTATATCGATCAGAAAGGATAATAATCGCTAAAAAAAGCAATCCGCATAAATACGGATTGCCTTTAAGTTTTACTATTCAAACCTCAATGCATCTATAGGATTTAATTTTGATGCCTTATTTGCAGGATAAATTCCGAATATAATACCGACCAGAACTGAGAATATAAAGGCTGCAGCCACTATATTACCGGATATGAGTATTGTAGTTCCGAATATACGCTGTCCGAAATATGCCCCTAAATAACCTAGAAGCACTCCAATTATACCTCCCAGTCCGCTTACACTTGCGGCTTCTATAAGAAATTGCAAAAGAATGGACCTTCTCTTTGCACCTATAGCCTTTCTCGTACCTATTTCTCGTGTTCTTTCAATTACAGATACGAGCATAATATTCATTATACCGATTCCGCCTACAATTAACGATATGGCAGCTATTCCCGCAAGCATGGAAGTCATGCTCTGAGTAGTTGAAGTAGCCGTATCCAAAAGGCTTGTCTGGCTCATTACTCTGTAGTAGCTTCTTGTAGAAGTGCTGCTGCTGTTTTCACTACTTATTTTATACTTTTTATTTAAAAATAATGTAAGATAAGATGTGGCAGTGTCAACTTTATCCTTACTTTCCGCTTCTATGTAGAAGGTTCGAGCAGTTGAGCTTTTCATCAGTCTTTCACCTGTTGACAGCGGCACTATAATTCTATCATCACTGGAACCTGCACTTGTAGTACCTTCAGCTTTCAAAACACCTATTACAGTGAATTCTATTCCATTCACATACATAGTATTCCCCACAACATTTGTGTATCCAAAAACATTCTCTGCAGTTTCTGGACCGATAACAAGTACATTATATCTGTTATCCACATCTCTCTGGGCTATAAATCTGCCGGATTCCACTGTAAGCTTTCTTATTTCTTCATAATTTGGAGTGGAAGCTTCCAAGCTTGTTGTACTTGTTTCAGTACCAGCCTTTATATTTACACTTCCCGATATTAAAGGCGCAATCTCTTTAATTCCCGGTTTGGTTTTTAAATCAGCCAGCTCCTCATCTGTTATGGTTGGTGTTCTGTTTCCCGTAATGCTTACTGTAATAAGATTAGTTCCAAGCTTTTCTATTTGATCACTTATCTGTTTCTGGGTACCTTGGCCCATACCAACGAGTATTATTACAGATGATATACCTATTATTATTCCAAGCATAGTGAGAAAGGAACGCATTTTGTTGCTCCAAACAGAAGATAATGCCACCTTAATCAATTTTGTAAATTTCATGCTCCCACCTCATTCTCGTTTAGAATATCAGAGGTTATTCTTCCGTCTCTCACTGTCACCATTCTCTTTGCATAAGCTGCAATTTCCTTGTCATGGGTAATCATTATTATTGTATTTCCTTCATTATTTAATTGGGTAAGCATTTTGAGAACCTCTTTACCGGTCTTGCTGTCCAGCGCTCCGGTAGGCTCATCCGCCAATATCATCTGCGGCTCTGTAACAAGTGCCCTTGCTATAGCAACTCTTTGCATCTGTCCACCGGACAGTTCGGAAGGCTTATGTTTAATATGACTTTCTAAACCTACCTTTTTAATAGCTTCAACCGACCTCTCCCTTATTTCTTTATTGGTATATCCTGCATATAGCAGCGGAAGCTGAACATTTTCCAATATGTTAAGCTTTGGGAGCAGATTATAATTTTGAAATATAAAGCCTATCTTCTTATTCCTTATCTCCGCCAATTTATTGTCACTGCAGCTCGTATTTAGTCCATCCAGAATATATTGTCCTCCCGTAGGTTTATCCAAGCAGCCTATAATATTCATAAGCGTAGATTTTCCTGCACCTGAAGGCCCAACTATAGCTACATATTCCCCCTTGGAGATAGTTAAGTTAACATTGTCCAAGGCTTTAAAGGTATTACTTCCCATTTTATATACCTTTTCTATATTGTTCATCGTAATTATTTCTTTATTAATTGAATTGTCCTGCATATAAAACCCTCCTATCGCCTTGAACTAATTTCTTTGACCGCCCTGAGGGAACCCTCCGCCTTGAGGCATTCCTCCACCGAAGCCACCCATATTTCCGAAACCTCCTTGACTGTTTCTGCTGCCGCTATTACTGTTACTGCTACTGCTTGCTGAAGGCATTTTAACAAGTACTTTTTGTCCCTCAGTAAGTCCTTCTGTAACTTCTATATAATTTTGAGTTTCCAATCCCGTCTTTATTGCAACTAATTTACCACTGCTTGTAGTACCTTGCATTCTGCCGGAGTTAGCCCATGCTTGTGCTCCGTTTTGTGCATTAGTTGCCTGTCCATTCCTTCCTTGTCCATTTCCACTCTGTGTCTGATTGCTGCCGCTTTGTGACGGCTCATTTCCGTTTTCACCTTGTGTATTGCTGCCAGAAGTTGCACTCGTATCGTCAACTCTTACAAATTTCTGTCCATTTGTTTCTACTAAAGCCTCAGCAGGTATTACAAGCGCATTCTCCTTACTCTCCGTAGTTATTGTCACATTTGCGTTCATACCGAGTTTAATTCCGGAAGGATCTTTAATACTTACGACAACATCATAATTGGTTACGTTATTTGAAGTTGTACCTATTTGAGCTATGGTTTCAACAGCACCTTCGTAAGTTTTATCTCCAATGGCATCAAACTTTATAGCAGCTGTTTGATCCAATTTTATTTTTCCTATATCCAATTCATCAACGGACACTTTTATCTTCATGGAAGTCATATCAACAATAGTGAGCACGGCTTTTCCTGACTGAAGACTATCCCCATTACTATTATTTACTGCGGTAACAACACCTGCAAATGGGGCAGTTACTGCTCTTTTATCATATTGAGCTTTAGCTTGATCAAGTTGAGCTTGCGCATCACTTACAGACAACTTGTCCATAGTTATTTTGTTCGCATCCGACGTCTGAGCATTTAAATCGTTGGTCAATGTTTGATTTGCCTTGTCAAGATTACTTTGTGCTGCTGAAATTGCCCCTTCATTTCCTTGAGACTTGGCAGCATCCAACTGAGCTTGAGCATTACTCACAGCTTGTTTATCTGCAGCAACCTTAGTATCATCCTCTGCTTTTGATTTCTCATCACTTGATAATGTAAGATTAGCCTTAGTCAAATTATTTTGTGCAGTTGTTACTGCCTTTCCCAAGTCATCGCTTTCTACTGAAAACAGCTTTTGTCCTGCAGTAACCGTATCTCCTGCTTTAACGCTTAAATCTGATAATGTTCCATTATTATTAGGCATTATATCCTTAGTTACTGCGGCATAAGCAGACCCTGTACCTTGAATTGTTTGCTGCAAATTCATCTTTCTTACATTTACACCGTAGTATTGACTTGTTACTGCAACAGTCTTGGTGGGAAATAGCTTTTTATATCCAAAATATCCTCCAACTCCTATTACTATTGCTGCCGCACAAGCAATCACTGCCTTTATTAATTTACTTTTCATACCTATTCCTCCCTAATATTCGGTTGTTATAACAGCTTTGTACAATGAATCTCTCTCTTTATAAGCTTATTAATTTCTTCTGACTTCTTACTTCATGTTTAAAATTATATCTGTGAATTGTAAAACCAGTATGGAATATTTATGTGAACTTTGTGTGATTAATTCATCTAAAGGGATTAAAAAAACAACCGGTGGTCCGGTTGTTTTAGCGATAAATTCTATTAAATATTTATACGGGTAATTTAATTATAAAGCTTACCCCTTTAGCTCTGTTTACTACTTCAATTTTTCCTCTATGAAAATCTATAATTTTTTTTGATATTGCTAAGCCAAGACCAAAGTTTCCGGTCTTATCCTTATAAAGATTGTCAAATATACGTCCGAGATGCTTTGGATCAATATTGGCTCCATCATTATAAATGTCCAATACTGCATAATCGTCTTCCTTTTTCAATTTGATTTTAATTTCTTCCTGGGCATACCTAAGTCCGTTATCCAATATGTTTTCAATGGCTACTTGAATTTTTTCCGCACTTCCTTTGATTGAAATTCTGTCCATATCCAAATCCCATTCTATTTTACTATTAATTACTTCAAACCTATTTATTATACTTAGCATCATATCATTTAATTTTATTACATCATCTTCAACTTTATTCTCAAGAACATAATCCAATGTGTTAAGATAAAGCATTTGCTTAATTTTTTTCTCCAAACTTATGGCTTCATCTTTTATTATTTCTGCTGTTTCTTCAACAGAATCAATGTAAACTCCATCAATAATTGCATCTGCATGACTCATTATTACCATGACAGGAGTTTTTAAATCGTGAGATATACTCTGCAGAAACATCTTTTCCTCTTCATCAGCCCGCTTTAATTCCCGCTGCATATGATTCATTGCCTCTGCCAATCTTCCTATTTCATCTTTTCCTTTTATATAAATCGGTTCCTTCCAATCCTTTTGTGCAATTCTCAGTGTATGGTTTTCCAGTTCCTTTAGCGGTTTTGATATAAATCCTGCAGCTATCTTAGCTGCAACAAAACCAAAAA
>JAEZDX010000594.1 GCA_023417975.1 Bacillota bacterium | reverse complement strand
GGTTGTATACCGTATGGGCCCTGCCGTTTTGGAGGATCTTAGACGTAAGGTGGGAGAGGATAAGTTTACGGCTATTTTTAAAGATTATTATGAAAACTATAAGTTTAAGAATGCCACCTTGGAAAACTTTTTGGATATAGTAAAAGAAAAATGCGGTAGTGATATGGGTAATTACGTAAGAGCTGCATTTACTTCTGATCATTACTCTACGGATAGTATGCTGGTTTCAAATGAAGAATTAAGCAAAATTAAAGGCAGAAATTGAGCCGTAATAATATATATGAATTCGTCAACGTTTAAACTGACATAACTTTAAAAGACGATGTGGAATTAATACTTCCACATCGTCTTTTATTATTCTATATTACTACATTTTTTCAGGTGTTTCTATTCCAAGAAGATCGAGTCCTGTTTCCAATACCTTCTTAGTCAGGGAAATAAGATTTAACCATGATTGTTTTTTCTCAATGCTTTCTTCGGAAAGTATTTTGTTATCATGGTAGAACTTATTAAACATGTTGGATAAATCATATATATATTCACATATTTTATTTGGAGCTTTATCTGTAAAGCTTAATTCCACGGCCTCATTAAACTTAGTAAGCTTTAACATGAGCTCTTTTTCACTGTCACTATAAGGTTCGAGGATTGCAGCTGATAGTGCAAAACCATCTTCCTGAGCTTTTCGCAAAATAGACTTTATTCTTACTACAGTATATAAAATATATGGTCCTGTGTTTCCTTCGAAGGAGGCGAATCTATCTATATCAAAAACATAATCCTTTGTAGCTTGGTTAGATAAATCTCCATATTTTAATGCTGAAATTCCTACCTTGCTTGCAATTTCTTCAATTTCATCTTCTGCCAGTGATTTGCTTTCTTTTAATTTATCACGTACACTGCCTTTTATTATTTCTATAAGGTCTTGAAGACGCATTACACCGCCTTCTCTTGTCTTGAAAGGCTTACCGTCCTTACCGTTCATAGTACCGAAACCGATAAACTGAAGTTTTAAAGCTTCTCCGGCAATTTTAGTCTTTTTAGCACATCTGAAAACCTGCTCGAAATGAAGTCCTTGCCTCTTATCAACTACATATATAATTTCATCCGGGTTATAATCCTTTATTCTTTCCCAGATAGTAGCTAGGTCAGTAGTGCTGTAAAGTGAAGCTCCGTCTGATTTTAGAACAATAAATGGAGGAACCGTATGAGAATCTGACTCTTCAGCAACATCTACAACTAATGCGCCTTGGCTTTCATAGGTATAGTTATTGCTTTTAAGGTATTCAACAATATCTCCTATATATGTCTGACAGTCGCTCTCACCTTTCCATAGATCAAATTCCACATTTAAATTTCCGTAATTCTTTTTTAAATCAGTTACGGAAACATTTAGAATATGCTTCCATAGAGCCATATATCCGCGTTTGCCATTTTGAAGCTCAAAGGTTGCCTTTCTTGCTTCTTCCATGGCAGCTTCATCGCTTTTTGCCAGCTTGCTTGCTGCAGGATATATTTCTTCAAGTTCGTCTATGGTAAAAGGAGGTTCTGTTGGATAATCGCCGTTATAATTATCATCAAAGTAAGGCAGCTCAGGTTTACGTCTCTTGACTTCAGATATTACCATACCTATCTGCAGCCCCCAATCACCCAAGTGTACATCACCTATGACATTATGGCCGAGAAATCTTGAGATTCTTTTTATACTTTCACCTATTATGGCAGCTCTTAAATGTCCTACATGAAGGGGCTTTGCAACATTAGCTCCGCCGTAATCCACAATAATAGTTTCGGGGGAAACAGCTGCGGAGCAACCACACTTTTCATCATTAAACATATAGTTCACATAATTTGATAAAAAGCTGTTTTTAACATTAAGATTTATAAAACCTGGAGCAACAACATCAACTGATTCAAAGGCTTCAATGTTTTTTAATTCTTCAACTACCTGACCGGCAATTTGAAAAGGTGCCTTTCTATACTTTTTGGCTGCTACTAAAGCACCATTACATTGGAATTGACATAGGTCTGGGCGATTGGATACTGTAACCATTCCATATTGCTTGTCAAAGCCGCAATGCTCAAATGCATTTTCTACAATATTACTTAATTCTTTAATAAGCGTTCGCATTAAATCACTCTCCTAAATTTTTTATTCAATAAAAATAACCCGTCTCTAAAAAAAGAGACGGGTATAATTCCGCGGTACCACTCAAATTGACTAAAAAGTCCACTCAAAGCTTTAACGCAGCTAACGGCACACCTTCACAATGCTCAGGAGGCTTCTCCGAGGCCCTCTTCTCCAATTGCATTCTTGCAGGTCTTCCACTCTATACCTGCTCGCTGTAAGAAAAACAATAGGATACTCTTCTCTTCTTGGAATTTGTAGTATTTATGATAAAGGTATTATATATTATTCACATTCTTCTGTCAATAAAGCCTGTACTTATATGTTAAATTACTTTAAAGGCTGTAATAATATTATATTGGATGAAATAAAAACTTTATACAGATAAATATAATAGGATAAAATTAATAGTATAAATATATACAAAAAATAGCAAATAATAGCAAATAATAATAAATATTAAATAATATTGACCTTCTATAATTGCTATGGTAAATTAAAGAAAAGGATTTATAGATCATATTTTGAGGGGGATGGAAATGAAGGAAGAATACATGAAAAAAGTATTGGAACTCGCAAAAAAAGGCATAGGTTTTGTTAATCCCGACCCTCTGTTAGGAGCAGTAGCAGTAAAAGAAAATCACATAATAGGAGAAGGAGCCTATATGTATTATGGAGATGCTTATGCTGAAATGAAAGCATTAAGAAATGCAGCAGGAAATTCAGTGGGCAGTGAGCTGTATGTTAATCTTGATCCTTTTCTGCCCGGCAGGGATGTAGAGGAAATTTGCAGAAGAATAATATTAAGCGGTATTAAAAAGGTATATATAGGAATGTTAAGTCCGGATATGGAAAGCAGTAAAAGAGGTATTGAAGCACTGCGGCAACAATCTATTGAAGTCATAACAGGTGTGTTAGAAGAGGAATGTTCGGAATTGAATGAGATATATTCACATTATATAAATACGGGCTTGCCTTTTGTTTTTACAAAATGGGCAATGACATTAGACGGAAAGCTGGCTACTGTCACAGGTGATTCAAAATGGATAAGCAGTGAGGGAAGCCTTAGGTTTGTTCACCACCTAAGGCAGAGAACCGCAGCCATAATGGTAGGAGAAAATACAGTAAGATTAGACAATCCTATGTTAACCACAAGATTGGACAATGTAGAGATATCTAATCCCATCAGAGTGATTCTATCTAAATACGGATATATTTCTCCCGAGGCAAATGTGTTGAAGGTTGATGAAAAGACTATGACTATTATTATAGCTTCTGAAAAAATTCCCAAGGATAATGAAGATATGCTGTTAAAAAAGGGTGTGGAGCTTCTTAAGTTTAAAGAATATGATAATAGGATAGATTTTAAGGAAATTGCAAGAGCATTAGGAAAGAAGAAAATTGATTCCTTATATATAGAAGGAGGCAGTGAAGTGCTTGCTTCAGCCTTTGAAAGCGGAATAGTGAATAAGGTTTATGCAGCTGTTGCACCTAAAATAGTTGGAGGAAGAAATGCCATAACACCCATAGGTGGAAAAGGTATTGAACGAATGAAGGATGCTATTATGTTGAAAAAAGTTACGCATGAAATAGTAGGTAATGATGTGATTTTTAAAGGATATATTTAATTATAAAAGAAAGTAGGAGAAAGATATGTTCACAACAATTAAAGATGCTGTAGAAAGCATTAAAAATGGAAAGATGATTATTTTAGTAGATGATGATAATACAGAAAATGAAGGTGTTATTGCCATGGCAGCACAATATGCTGCAAAAGAAGCAATAAATTTTATAATGAAGTTTGCTAGGGGGACTATTTCAGCGGTATTAACAGAAGAACGTATGGAAGAGCTCGAACTTCCTCAGCTTACTGCGAAAGTAGATCATAAACATACTTTAGACTTCTCTCTTTCTGTTGATCATGAGGAGACAAGCAGAGGAGTGTCAGCTGAAGACAGAGCATTGACAATTAAAAAACTGGCTGAACAAGGACAGTCAAGAATTAATTTCAGGATTCCCGGACATGTAATCCCAGTAAAGGCATCAAATGGCGGGGTACTTAGGAAGGCTAGCAGCGAGGAAGCTATAATAGATTTGTCAAAGCTGGCGGGGTTGTACCCGGCAGGAATAATTTGCGAGGTTCTTAATGAGGATGGTTCAGTTGCCAAGCTTACTCAGCTTCGAGAATTTGCTAAAGAGCATAGTTTGGATATAGTATCTATTGAAGATCTTATAGCATACAGGAGAGAATCTGAATGCTATGTCAGCAGAGAGGCAGAGGCTAAACTCCCAACTGCCTATGGAGACTTTAGAATGGTAGGTTTCATAAATAAATTAAATGGAGAACATCATGTAGCCTTGGTGAAAGGAGAAATAAGCGAACAAGATGAAGTGTTGGTAAGGGTTCATTCCGAATGTCTTACAGGAGATGCTTTTCATTCATTGAAGTGTGACTGCGGTGAGCAGCTTGCTGCAGCATTATGTGCCATAGAGAATGAGGGTAAAGGAGTTTTACTCTACCTTAGGCAAGAAGGGAGAGGAATAGGACTAATTAATAAAATTAAGGCTTATAAGCTTCAGGAAGAAGGATTGGACACAGAAGAAGCTAATCTTGCTTTGGGTTTTCCTTCTGATATGAGAGACTATGGAATAGGAGCACAAATACTGAGAGACCTAAACGTAAGGAAAATAAGGCTTATGACAAACAATCCAAAGAAGTTAATAGGACTTAAAGGTCATGGAATAGAAATCGTAGAAAGAGTACCTCTTATTATGGATACAAATCTTTATAATGAAAGATATTTCAAAACAAAGAAAGAAAAGATGGGTCATTTATATTAGCCGCTAAAATAATTGACAGTAGGATAGAATAGCACTTCTTAGGCTTCAAATAATATCACTCCATTTTTTTAAAATCAGTATACTATAGTAGCAGTTAGCACCTTATACTGTTTATCGGAATAATATAATAGAAAAGTGACCTTTCTACAAAGGATAAAAATATAGACAGCATTGAAGGAGGAAGTAAGATGAGCTGCTGTAGTGAATGTGGATGCACCAGAAGACGGCGAAGAAGGTGTGCAAGTACATGCTGCAGACCTAGGATAAGGATTCCGAGAGCCCTGGTAGCAGGTGTTTTATTAGCGCTTGTAGCTAATAATCTTAGATCGCTATTAAACCCGGTATCCAATAATAATATAAATATTATAAATGTAAATAGCGATAATTATGATCCGGATGAATGTGAAAATGAATGTGAAAATGAATGTAGAAACAAATGCTATCATAGCGGCAATTGTAATGTCAGCTGCAGGCATTAAAGCTGAGGCACTCTGTTTCATAGGAAATAGAGTGCATTTTATTTTTTTGCTGTGGGTTTATGTTTTGATATTTATAGTGCTATAATACTTTTGGGTATACAAATGAATGGGAACATAATGGAGAAAATCTCCTTGATATACCATAAAAAACGTAAAAGGATAAATATAAGTTTTGGAGTGATAGGTTTGATTAAAGAAGAATTTTTAAAAAAGTTTCACATATCCGAAAAAGAGTTGAGTGATAATAAAATACAATGGAATGACCTCCAGGAAATATATGATGATTTTATGCAGTATAGAAATCTTTATGAAACTCAAGCGGATTTTATAGCAAATACATTGAGAAACCATAAAAATATTCATTCTGTTAAGTCCAGAGTTAAAGACCCGGAGCATCTCATAGAAAAAATAATCAGAAAGACTTCCGATAGAAAAAATAAGTACGGTGAGGATTTTAAGTTCTCAGTTAATAATTACAAAAATGAAATAACTGACCTTATAGGTGTGAGAGGCATACATATATTTAAAGAGGACTGGGAGAATATACACAATCTCATAGTAGAAATATGGAAGGTAAATGAGATTACAGCCTATGTAAGGGAAGGAGACGAGACAAGAAGGTTTGAAGAGCTCGGTATCCAGATCAAGTCTAGAAAATCTGGATATCGGTCGGTACATTATCTTATTGAATCGTTCCCTACAAGTCAAAAGGTAATCGCAGAAATACAGGTAAGAACTATATTTGAGGAAGGCTATGGAGAAATAGATCATGAACTGAGATATTTTCACAGTGAAATTCCAGAAGTCCTTGCTATGAATCTGCTGCTGCTAAATCGCATAGCCGGAAGCGCAGATGAAATGGCTTCCATGATAAATGTTTTAAACAGAAGCTGGCAGGATATGGAGAGAAGATATGAAAGTATTATTGAAGCAAAGGACAAAGAGATAATGGAGTTAAAGGCGAGACTTTAGATTATTGTATAAAGTTAATGACAGTTTCTTATTTTGAATACAAAATAGAAATCACATATATTATTATTTGCAGCATAGTTAGGAAGTGCTAATTTGATAAAAGGATACATATATTCAATTTTTTCAGCTATATTATTTGGAAGTGCAGGAATTATTATTAAGTTCGCTTTTTCGGAGGGGGCGGATTCTGTCAGCCTGCTTACGCTTCAATACATAATTGCGGTTTTTATTATGTTTACGGTTTTAATTGTGACAAACAGAACTGCTTTGAAAATTAAATGGATTGATTTATTTCATACCGCAGTTTTAGGCATAGTGGGAAACACCTTTATGACTGTATTTTATTATTTGGCATTCAGTTATTTGGAGGTGCCCTTAGTAGCAATTTTGCTTTATACATACCCCATAATTGTATTTATATATTCTTTTATTTTTCAAAGAAAAAGTATAAGCAAGAATAAGCTTATTTCGCTGATTGTTGCCTTTATAGGGTGTTTTTTTGCATTGGGGTTGGGTGACGGTACCGCTGAATATTCCGTCATGGGAATATGTTTTGGACTATTGGCGGCTTTATTTTATGCATTTATGAACATATACTCGGAGAAGAAACTTGATAAAGTAAATCCTCTGTCCATAAACTTTTATTCTACTGCTTTTTCATTAATTTCACTTGTTATTTATAAGCCCTATAATTTATTACATATGGGAGAGATCAATATGAGACTCATAGCACTTACTACTGTGCTTGCAGTATTTTGTGAAATAATTCCTTTGACGCTTCTTTATGCAGCCATTAAGCATATTGGAGCACTAAGGGTATCTATAATAGGAAATTTGGAAATACCTACAGCTATGATTCTTTCATTTGTTCTTTTAAGAGAAGATATTGATTTTCTCCAAATTATCGGTTCTGTTATGGTTATGTTTGCAATATACAGGATAGAGTCAGAACCTGCTGTAAAGTTATTTACTAAATAAGAAGTCAACGCATGGCGGAAATGGGAGGAAAAAACGTGGAAAATAAAAAGGTTAATTTAAAAGTAATTGGACCTGATATACCTAAGAAATTAAATGAAATATCACTTTCTAATGAATATATAGATTCAGAGGCTTACTTTGAGGAAATATATATAAGTAATGAAACTATAGACAATCAAGCTGCAGATCATGTTGTATTTAATAAGGCAGTTTTTAAGAATGTAACCTTTAAGAATGTCTCATTTAAATATGCAGATTTAACGGATGTAAGATTTGAAAATTGCGATTTGTCAAATGTAGATATGAGCTTCTCCACTATACATAAAGTAGAAATACTAAACTGTAAAACAGTGGGAATTAACTTAAGTGAGTGTACACTTAGAAACGTGACCTTTCATAATTGTCATGGAAAGTATGCACTATTTGGTTTTGCGGATTTAAAGCAAGTTAATTTTAATAGTTGTTTTTTAGGCAATTCAGATTTTCATGAATCAAAATTTTCAAAAATCGGTTTTGTAGATTGCAATCTGCAGGAATCAAGAATGACCGGAACAAAACTTAAGGATATAGATTTAACCAGCTGCGAAATTGATGGGATGGATTTAAGTTTAGAGGATTTATATGGCTGTACTGTTTTGCCGGAACAGGTTACAGCTTTTGCCGGGCTTTTAGGGGTAAAGCTAAAATTTTAAAGCAAAGTAGCACGTAATTTAATAAGAGGTAATTAAGAATTTTACAGGGAACTTGACATGCAGGTTCCCTGTAAAATTTCATGCTCTGTGAAAGGTAATTAAAAAAATCTTTTGGCAGTAACCATTCTTGTTTGCCAATAAGAGGTAGTCATATCGGTCCTCTTTACCACATCACCGGCTTTTGGACTATGTATCATTTGTCCATTACCAACGTAAATTCCAACATGATTTATACTTCCGTTTCCCTCAAAGGAGAAGAATACAAGATCTCCAGGCTGTAAATCGGATTTTGAAACTGTAGTTCCCTGAAGTGCTTGTTGTGAAGAAACTCTGTTTAGCGAGTAACCTGCCTTTCCGAATACATACTGAGTAAAACCGGAGCAGTCAAAACCGCCCTCTGCAGGAGATTCTCCTCCCCAAACATATGGAGTTCCAAGAAGAGAGTTTGCTGTATTAATTACAGTACTTATTTTTGCTGCGCGCTGGTCAACCTTCAAGTAAGTTTCGCTTACCCAGCCAATCCTTCCGTCAGATAGCTGTATTTTGTACCAGCCTGTTGATTTCCCTATTACCTTTACTTTATTTCCCTGCCATAAAACATGCATAATTGCATTAGAAGTAGAAGGGCCTACACGAACATTAAGCTTGCTTGCCGTAACTGTGCCTGTAGTGTTTAAGTCGGTGGTATTTGCAGCAGTTGACGGATTTTGCTGGTTTGATGTAAGTTCAGCAGCATGAACCTTTGTATGATGAGCAAAGGGGATTGATGCTACTACCATGGTGCCAAGTACAAGCTTTACTGCATTTACTTTTATATCAGAAAATTTGTCTTGCACCAGCTTCTTTATTTGATCATCTAATTCCAGTACATTTTCTTTAAAGTTTGTTATCAATTCCTTAGAAAATTCTGTAGAATCAGGATTTAGAGTTATTACAAGAGTATAGCCTTCAGCTTCTTTAGTAAGCTTATAATCATTATACCAATCCATAATAGCCTCCTATATTTCATCCAATACAGTTTATTTAGTCATAACTGAGTGAGTTTATATATTATAATTGAAATCCAATCAAATATAGGTTGCTCAATAAAAAAGTAATTAATCATACTATGATGTTAAAAGCCACACAGCTATAAAATTCATATTGCACATTAAAGCACTTAATATTAAACTTAATATATAAGTGAAAGCAAAGAAAAGGAGAATTTATTATGGCAATTAATAAGAAACATTTTGGATTAACGCCTAAAGGTGAGCAGGTAGATATTTTCACACTTTCCAATTCTGCCGGAAGCACTGTAGAAATAACAAACTATGGAGGCATCATAGTTTCTCTGAAGGTACC
>JAEZDX010000530.1 GCA_023417975.1 Bacillota bacterium | reverse complement strand
CTCCACAGAGTTCTTTTCTCCGCACATGTATACACCTTTAACTTTGGCCCTGGTAGTTAAGACCTTTCTTAGAACTATATATACTAATGCAATAATAACCAAAGAAACTAAAATCAAGGTGTTATTAAAGGTTCCTGCGTCAAAGATAACCTTTTCCCCTGTAACTTTAAGAACAGAAGCAATATTAAGTAAAGCCCCCGTTTCAGGATTTACAAGGTGATTGTAAATAGGTGCGATGCTTACGCTGGTGATAAGGGCTAAAATGCACAAGATCTGTAGTGGGACATATACATTTTTATCAACATTTTTGGATAGCTTTATATTTTTGTTTGGTGCAGCTAAAAGAGCACATATCCATCTTATGTAATAAATATTTGTAAAAGCACTTCCAAAAGCTAGGAATATTACAAGAATAGGATTGGTTGCCGAGGCTTCTATGGAAAGCCATTTCGTTATTAAAACTCCAAAGGGAGGCAGTATCATCGATAATATACCGAAGACCATAATTATGGTAAGACCTGGGGCTGTTTTAATCAAGCCAATCATATCATCAATATTTCTGCTGTTAATTGTATGTTCAGTCTGTCCTGTTGCAAGGAATAACAGTGCCTTTGAAATTGCATGGAATATAATCAGTATAATCGCTGCAGATACGCCTACAGCGCTACCCATTCCGGCACAGCTTATTATTAAACCGAGGTTTGCAATAGTTGAATAAGCAAGAACTCTCTTTGCATTATTTTGTGAAATGGCAATGGCTGAGCATAATAGGAAGCAGAAACCTCCATATAGGGCAATGCTTGTTCCAAGCCATGTACCTGCATATGCAGGTGATAATTTAATAATCAGAAATACACCGGCTTTTACCATTGTACTCGAGTGCAAAAGTGCCGAAACCGGGGTTGGAGCTACCATAGCGCCTAAAAGCCAGCTTTGAAACGGAAACTGGGCACTTTTTGCAAAGCATGCAACACATATTAGGAAAATAGCTATAAGGTATATGCCGGAAGCAGTACCTTTTTCCTGTATTTGCGATAGTGTAGTAATATCCATCACCTTACTCAGAAGAATGTTACCTATGGCAAAAGCTATTCCTCCGATAAGATTGAGTCCTAAAGCTCTGAAGCCGCTATTATAGGCTTCTTCATCCTGATTATAGGATATGAGTATAAAGGAGCTCAAGGTCGTTACTTCCCAAAAGAAAAGCATCCACCCAAGTCCGTCGCACATAACAAGTGCATTCATAGCACCGAGAAATTCTGCAACTATGAAGAAGAAGATTCTTTGCCTGCTCTTCAAGTGCTTGTGATGCTCGTAGATACTCATATATCCGTTTGCAAAGACAACGATTAAGTTACCAACAATATTGATAACAAGAAGCATCACAATGGATAGTCTATCAATATTGATAACTGCTTCCGATTCCTTTGCACCAAATATAATAGTATAGATGAGAAGACTGGCTTGAACAATGCTTAACAGCAATACCTTTATTCGTTTATGCTTGATGCTCATAAAAATAAAGAAGGCAGCCATAGCACATTCTAAGACAATTATTACAGTTTCGGCAATATTAAATGCAGAACCTGTAATCTCGAGTTTTTGAGGCCCATTAACCAATATCACAACCGATAAGCCTATACAGATGATAGTCAAACAGTAGGAAAGAGGTTTATAAACCTTTTCATTAGTGAATAAAAAGACTAATCCGAAAAAGATTGGTACCAGCACTAGTAGGTAAACCAAAGACGTCAATTTTATCCCCCCTTGCATTTTTTGAATATGATTCATATAAATACCCAAGTGTGACAAATATATCCACACCTTCCTTTATAGTATTACTTTATAATAATATATGCAAATAAGGAAAAAAACTAAAATGGTTTTATGCATGATAAAATACGTACATAGACACCGTTTATTTTAAGTTATCTTAGTTTTAATACAAGAATCGCCTTATATTGGCTAAAATACATAATAATGCAGTATTATCGTGAATGTAAACGATTATAGCAATAAAAAAGACACATACCATCTTAATATGATATGTGCTTTGATTAAGCAAAGGATATATTAAATTTAGTATTCGTTACGAGTCCTGGAATTCTTTGATAAAATATACTGCTTTAATTTAATGTGAATATCAGGGTTTTCATTAATAAAGCATAGAAAGGTTTCAAAACAATTAAGTGTTTCTTCATGGATAGTATGTTCAATCTTTTCAGTTTCTTCAAGAATTTCCGAATCTTCTACACCAAGCATCCTTAAAAGATTCTCAATAGCTTTATGACGCTTCAATAGAGAGGCACCTATTACCTTACCTTCTTCTTCCAGCATTATTACGCCATATTTCTCATACTTTAACAGGTTTTTTGCTGCAAGCCTCTGTACCATTTTGGTAGCCGAAGGAGGCTGAACATTTAATGAACTGGAAAGATCATGAATTCTTGTAAAGCCTGTTTCGGAGGACAGCCTATAGATCATTTCCAAGTAATCTTCCATGGAAGCAGTTAATAGATTATCATCTTTTTTCATGTATTCACTAAAGGTAAAAAAATCATTGCTGCTCATATAAACACCCTCTTTTAAGAGTTATTTGAAGTAATAAAAGCCCTATTAGATTATATGCAGAGTAGCATTGAGAAATTACTTCAGTGTAACATTTTTTCCACAAGCTACATAAATTATATTAGGGCAGAAGTTAGGTTCGGCTAAAAAGCTTAGTCTTTAATAACAAGTGCTCTCTTGGAAAACGCAATTGCTAAAGATATAGGATGGAAAGGTGTGTTAACTGTGAGTGCAGAAATAGAACTAAAAGTAAGGAGCATAAATAAAAATTCAAATATAACTGCTGCAATTAAGCGGTGTTTAAAATTTTTAGGTCCAGCATTTATTGTGAGTGTGGCGTATATAGACCCGGGTAATTTTGCAACAAATATTACTGGAGGGTCAATATTTAATTATAATCTTCTTTGGGTTGTACTTTGGAGTAACCTTATGGCTATTTTTCTGCAGATAATGTCAGCTAAGCTGGGAATCGCTACGGGAGAGAATTTACCGCAAATGTGCAGAAAGGTTTTCACAAGAAAAGTAAACGGATTTTTTTGGGTCATAGCTGAACTAGCCGCTATGGCTACCACCATGGCAGAGTTTTTAGGAGGAGCATTAGGACTCTATCTCCTTTTTGGAATACCGCTGACAATTGCAGGATTTCTTACAGGGATTATAACAATGATTCTCACTTATCTTCAAAGATTTGGACAGCGTATAGTAGAGATAATAATAACATTTTTTGTAGCAGTGATATGTGCTGCATATACAATTGAATTATTTCTTGCTAAGCCTGATTGGTCAAATGTAGGGATTCATACATTAATACCTTCGCTTCCCAATAGTCAGGCAGTATTGATAGCTGTTGGTATGCTGGGAGCTACTGTTATGCCCCATGTAATATATCTTCATTCTCAATTAGTGCAGCACAGAAACTGTAAGCTTACTACTGAACAGAAAAAGCTCCACTTAAAGATGGAAAAGATAGATGTAATTGTGGCTATGAATATAGCATTTATTGTGAATGCAGCTATGTTAGTAGTATCAGCGGCTGTATTTAATAAGCAGGGCTTGATCGTTGATTCAATAGAACAAGCTCATCGTTCCTTGGAGCCGTTGCTGGGAGCGTTATCCAGCGGTGCCTTCGGAATAGCACTGCTAGCCTCAGGTTTTTCTTCATCTACTGTAGGGGCTATGGCTGGGGAAACAGTCATGGATGGATTTGTGGATATAAAACTTTCACCCGGTATAAGAAGGTTCATAACAATGGCTCCTGCATTGGCAATAATATTGGTAGGAGTGAATCCTATGCAGGCACTG
This sequence comes from Bacillota bacterium, assembly GCA_023417975.1. GTDB lineage: Bacteria > Bacillota > Clostridia > Clostridiales > Clostridiaceae > JAEZDX01. The sequence goes on along the minus strand of JAEZDX010000530.1, from coordinate 7,092 downwards.
GTTTTAAGTCAGGTTTGTCTTAGTTTTGCACTGCCTGCAGCCATCATTCCCATGCTGATAATTACTTCTAAAAATGAACTTATGGGTGATTTCGTAAACAAGCATTGGGTAAAAGTATTGGGAATAATGATCACAGTTATTATAATAGGACTAAATGCAGTGCTACTTTATTTAACTTTTACTGGCAGTGTTTAGGCATAGTTATTAAATTTAAGGGCAGATTGAAGCTTATTCAAGCAGTCTGTCCTTTTAAGTTTACATTATAGAAATTTTTGTAGAATAGTTATAATGTTCAATTTAGCTGCATAGGAAATAATGAGGTGATGAGTATATGGATTGGCACTTAGAGATAAAAGCGCTGAATAAAGCAATTAAGCAAAGTAAAATAGAAAAAACAAGACTTGAGGAAAGCCTAAGGAATTGTAGTAATGGAGAATTCTTGAGTTTAAGCAGACTTGTAGTAAAAAAGGAATTGGCAATAGATAACTTAGACAAAAGACTGGAGCTTGCAAAACAAAAAATATGTGAAGATACTAAAAAGCTTAATATAGATTAAATTACATATTGCTCCTTGAAATAAGTTGTGTTTTTAGCGCAAATCAAGATTTGATACCTTCACAGTAAGGAAGTATAATAAATTGAGTAAGAAATTTAATATTATAATATAACATTCAAGAAGGAGCAGGAGCATGTTTATTGAAGAAGTAGGTTTAAAGGTTATTACCGGCCCTATGTTTAGTGAAAAGAGCGGAGTTCTTATACATTCATTGAATATTGCAGAGGCATATCAAGGCAAAAAAGTAATAGTATTTAAACCTGATAGTGAGACAAGGGATGGTAAGTGCAGGGTGGTCTCCAGGACAGGCTTAACTAGGGAGGCGGTTGAACTTCCGGAGTTTATTACAGATGGGGTTATTGAAGCAACTGTACATATGTGTAGGGAATATGATGTAATAGGTTTTGATGAAACCCAATTTTTTAGTGGTAAAATAGTTGAATTAATTCAAGCCATTATTTTTGATAAGAGAGTTATAGTATCAGGGCTGAACATGGATTATGAAGGTATTCCCTTTGGACGAATGGGAGATATTATGGCTTTAGCAGATGAATTGGAACATCTATATCCCATATGTGCATGCTGTAAAAAAAGACGAGCTATTTTCAGCCAAAGGATGAGTAACGGCAAGCCTGTTACAGCGAAAGGACATACAATACAGCAAGGAGATAAGGAGAGCTACGAACCAAGATGTAGAGTATGTTTTGTACCTCCAATTGAGTAGTAAACATGTTATAATCACACATATAAAAAAACCAAGGCAGTGACCTTGGTTTTTTATTTAATAAAATAATTTTTACTTTCCTGTTGCGGTTTTTAAATAAGAATCATGGGGCTGAGGTATATATGCAGGCATTACCAATTTATCCACCGGTTCAATGAAGACATTTATTTCCCTTAAATTTCTTAGTATCTGAACTATTCCATCTTCCTTCTGCATATAGCTGTAAAGCTGATCCTTATTGCCTATTGCACATATTTCATACGGTGCAGGTAGCTTCATTCCATCCACATCGATAAAGTTTCCGGAACACATTATGGAAGATGAACCTATAACTCTTATTCCATTTATAGTAATAGCTTTAGCGCCTTTACTTCTCAAGGTTTTTACAAGTGTGAAAAGATCAGAGTTGTGAATTATATATAACTGTGGATTATCAGGATCTTCATTTGTGGCATCATATTCATAGCTATGATCTTTTATGGAAATCCTTATGCCTGAACCTGTAACTTCAGTAGTACCAAGCAGTAATCTGGTTGTATTCAATTCCTGTTCCATCTCTTGTTTTACTTCAGATGATACACTTGTTTGGTATCTTAACAATTTATCATTATTCTTCTTGCTCTCTTCTTTGATATTCATTAAATCCTTTTGAAGCTGAAGCTTTGTATCCATAAGCTTCATATATTGCTGAGAGTTAACCATTACAGCGGCATCACTGTCTCCAAAGCTTATGTTTAAGGAGATTAGCAATCCGATTATTACGGAGGCTATAAAAATAAATATTTTCATTTCATTACCCTTCAAGATGTGCTACCTCCTATTCTAATTACTTTTACCGGTACCTGTCAGACCATCCGTATTGAATGGAAGACTATATCTAGGTATAAATATTTCGTCAGCTTTCTTAATAGAAACCGTGTAGTTTTTCAAATGCTCAATGTCCAGCGTATTATAGTTTGTAAGATCGTGTACCATTGTATCAACATTGCCTATGGCTTTTATAGTTATTAAATCCGTAACGGGAATGAGGGTATCATTTATTCTCACACGCTGATTCTCTGCCACTTCAATGGCAGATTGAGAAGTAATACGCGTATCGTTTATACTTATAGCCTCAGCAGAGGCACTAAACAATTCATTAATAAGATACATTATATCTATATCATCTAAGGGCGTAAGGTTATTAAATAATTTAGACTTTGGAGTAATGTATATAGTAATGCCAGGACCTTTAACATCTGTCATGCCAATCAATTTCTTGTTCCTTTCAAGCTCTTCCTTTAAATTGGCTGCATATTGGCTTGAGGAGGAGATATCTTCTTCATAGCCTTTGATTTTAGCCAAGATATCACTATTCTCATTATTGGCAGTCTCTTTTTCCTTTTTTAGCTGATCTATCTCTGAAATTATACTAAGCTGATTTCTGCTTTTTGTATCAACGGCTACAGTTTGATGCTTCCAATAGTCCACAAATCTATTCATGAGTAAAAAGCCCAAAATTGCAAATACAAGGGCGCTCATAACCTTTGAAAAAATTTTATTCATAAATCCTCACCCATACCAACATTCTACATGGAACACAATAAAAGTCTAACTAAGGATTTTTACGAAAGACGAATGTGATAGACTTTCCGTATTCTATATGTATATTTATATACGATAATTATATAACATCGTAGCAAGAATACATAGGGGCACAGTGAATTTTCTGTATAAAATTTTTATTGAATGGAGGAAGGTATAAGTATAAAATGTATTTAGACTTTTTAGCGTGAAAGACATCGATATTTATTCAAAAGATTTTGGAGGTAGACTTATGAAAAAAGTTCAAAGGATTGATAATAGCCTTAACGAAAAGAAGAAAGAATCTAGATCGCTGACGATGCAGGAAAAAATAAGAAGCTTTTTCGTAAGTCCGGCAAAGCTGTTCTCACAATATGAGAAAAAACCTTCCTACCGCGCATTATTTTTGATAATAGGAATTCTTGCAGCAATTTTATATGTTAGCAAAAGAATTTTCGATCCGGGTACAGTAAGCAGTATAATAAAAAATGAAGTTAATCCCGAATATGCTCAAGAATTAATAAATACACCAATATCGCCACTATCCGTAATATTAACCATTATAGGTATGATTATTGCTGCATATATTACGGTGTGGATTGTGTCGGGAATATACTATATTTTAATTTCGGCACTGAATGGAAAACTTACGTATAGACATACTATATGCATCTATTCTGTCACGTTTATCATATCAATAGCGGGAGATATAATTATAACGTTGTTTAACGGAATAACTAATGGAGCTCTTAACTTTTCGGTAAACCCATATGTAGATGTTTTGTTAAGTCAATTCAGCATATTTCGTATATGGGGGATGCTTATGCTTTATATAGGAATAAGAACATTGACAACACTTTCAAAGAAAAAATCAATTGCTGTGATACTTATAGTATTCATAGGTTCAACTCTCATACTTTTAGGAAAGGCTTCCATAGGCCAAATATTAATATAGGCTTCAAAAGTAATCAAAGACTAATGAACAAACCTCCAAGAGTCTATTAAGCTACTTGAATTACATTAACGTATGAACTTTCTATATAAAGTATTTAAACGCATGTTCAGAAATCATAAAAATGGTTTTTGGACATGCGTATTTTAATTTATTATATGCGAATAAAGATAGAGCCATATGGATAACATAAGCAAAATGGGAAATTGTTAAATAATCATGAAAGTAAAGGAGGGTGGAAAGTATGAAAAAATGGATAAGATACGTTTTGCTGTTAGCTGTATGGACATTGTCATTAGCTATGCTTTGTAAATTAGGACTTATAACTTCGGATATTCATAAATTAAAAGAAATAATAAGGAACAATACATACAATTCTATGTTATTATTTTTATTTGTATCTTTTGCAAGAATTGCGATATTACTTCCTGATACTATTTTTATGATATTAGGCGGTATTTGTTTTGGACCTTTATGGGGAATTATATTATCTATGACCGCTTTTTTAATAAGTGAGTCATTTATTTATATAGTTGGAAGATATGTAGCCGGTGACTGGATTCGAAGATTAATTAATGAGAGGTATAAGAATATTTTTAATTTATTAGATAAATATGGATATGAATTTTTGGCATTAGGTGTATTGTGCCCCATATTGCCGACGGATTTAATATGCTGCGGTTCAGCAATGCTGAGATATGGATATAAAAAATATATTCTTACGACTTCTGTAGCTAACATTCCTATGTTGATAATTTATAGTTTTATTGGAGAGAGCTTCGGAAACTCAATAATTTATAATATACTTTTACTTACTATGGCCTTATTAATTGCTAACTTTACAATTACTGCATTTAAAAAGCTAAAAAAACAGGTTGATTCTTTGGACATATCAAGTTGAAAAAACCGTCTTACACCGCTATAAATTATGCTGTAAGACGGTAAATTTATTTCATTAAGAAAGAAGTTTATTTGTATTCTTTTTCTATGGGATTCCAATTAACTACATTCCACCATGCATCTATATAATCTGCTCGCTTATTTTGATATTTTAAATAATATGCATGCTCCCAGACATCAAGGCCGAGAATTGGCTTTAATCCAAACATAATGGGACTATCTTGATTTGCAGTACTTATTATTTTCAGATTCCCATTGCTATCTTTTACAAGCCACGTCCATCCGCTTCCGAAACGGCCTAGAGCAGTTTCCTTAAATGACTTTTTAAAGCTATCAAAAGACCCGAAGGTTTTATCAATATCGGCTTTTAACTTTCCTTTGGGAACACTGCCACGGTCTTTGCCCATATAGCTCCAAAATAAGCTGTGATTATAATACGCCCCTCCATTATTTCGAACAGTTTCCCGAATATCTTGAGGAAGCTTATTCACATTTATTAGTAATTCTTCAAGAGATTTTGATTTTAGCTCAGGATGCTTGTTTATAGCTTCGTTGAGTTTTGTAACATAGGCTCCATGATGCTTCAAATAATGGATTTCCATAGTCTGTGCATCTATATAAGGTTCCAATGCATCATAGCTATATGGCAGCGGCGGAAGCTTAAAAGGTTCCTGGGGCTCCGACGCTTTTGCACATAAAGGCGATATTATAAGTGCAGCTATAAGTGCAGCAGTAATTACATTAAAGGTTTTCTTCATCTAGCATTCTCCTTCCGTTATTGTCTATATATAGTTATTCCAGAGAAGGAAGAATATTATTCAGATTTAAAGATTACCTTTTAGGCCAATTTCTTCAGCTGCTTTTTGCATACCTTTTATTGTTTCTTCAATTACCTTATCAAGGTCCATTCCAAGCCTTTCAGCTCCTTGTTCAATGACCTCCCTGTTAACTCCAGCGGCAAAGCCCTTCTGCTTCCATTTCTTTTTTACGGATTTCAATTCTAGGTCAAGTACGCTTTTGCTAGGTCTAAGAAAGCAGGTAGCAGTTATTAACCCGGTCAATTCATCGATTGTAAATAGTACCTTTTCCATAGTTTCTTTAGGCTCAACATCGATGCATATGCCGTAACCATGACTCTGTACTGCATGTATATATTCCTCCGGCCAATTTGCTTTTTCCAAAAGCTCTCTTGCTTTTACGCAGTGCTGCTCAGGATACATTTCATAGTCAATATCATGAAGAAGGCCGATAATACCCCACTTTTCAACATCCTCATTATAAAGCTCCGCAAAATGGCGCATTACTGCTTCTACGGAAAGTGCATGCTTAATGAGACTTTCATTTTTATTAAATTCTTTTAAAAGCTCAAAGGCTTCCTCTCTGGTTTTTGCGTTTAATGACATATGTATTCTCCTCCCCAATATGGATTTAGTTGTTCACAGCCGTAACTTTATATTAAATATTAGTAATTGAAGCTAAAGTTGTCAAGTTTTTCTTTCTGCTATAAGAGTATATAGACACTCATGCTACAAATACTAAATGGAGTCATATTTATACGGGGATAAGAGGAGGATAATTATGTGTAAGGAAGCAAAAGTCTTAATAATGATGAGTGCTATTTTTACAGCAGCCATGGGTTTGTCGGGTGTATTCGTAAATATTTTTTTCTGGAGGGAAACGGAAAGTCTTACAGTGATTGTGCTCTATAATTTAATGCACTATATTATGACGCCTATAACCTTTATAATTGCAGGGTGGCTATCAAAAAAGAAGAACGGAATATGGTCACTTAGAATCGGATTGGTACTATTTGCAATATTTTTCGGCTTAATACTACTAATAGGGAGTAGAGGAGTTTATTATATATATCCTTTGGGAATTCTTTTTGGAACTGCCTCGGGTTTCTATTGGCTTGCGTTTAACACGTTATGCTTCGACTTTACCTCCACAGATAATAGAGATACCTTTAATGGCTATAACGGAAGCTGTGCAGGTATAGCAGGAGTAATTGCACCAATAACTGCTGCATATATAATAAGCAGATTTTCCGGCATCAAAGGGTATAACATAGTGTTTTCCATAACATTAATACTTTTTATTTTATTGGTGACAATAAGTTTATTTCTTAGGTGTGACAATTATGGAAGCAGGCTGAATATATCTAAATCCATAGGCAAAAATTGTGAAGGGTGGAGTAATATACGTAAAGCCATGTTTCTTTGGGGGTTTAGGGATGTAATAATAGTTTTTATCGTAAATATACTTATAATTCAAACCACAGGCAGTGAGCTTTCCATAGGTAAGCTTTCACTATTGGGAGCACTTATATCTTCGGGAGCATTTGTCCTTGTACAGAGAATTGTTAAGCCCCCAAAAAGAATAGGGGCTGTATATACG
>JAEZDX010000520.1 GCA_023417975.1 Bacillota bacterium | reverse complement strand
GAAATTGAATATACCTAATTATTAAAGGAAGTGATAAATATGAAAAAACTGATTGAAATATTAGAGGATATCAAACCGAATATCGACTATACTACCTGTGAGAATTTGATTGATGGACATTATCTGGATTCATTATCAATTATCTCCCTTATTGGAGAACTTGAGGAAGAGTTTGATATAACTATTCCTGCGGTTGAAATTGTTTCTGCCAATTTTAATTCTGCAAAGGCAATGTGGAATATGATAGAGCGCTTGCAAGAGGAGGAATAAGATGCAACTCTCGCAACTTTTGTTAGCAGGAAAATATTCTGCAATGACTTCATATTTTTCAATTGCTTTTCTTGTAATATTTTTGCCGATTTGTATTGTCATTTACACGGCGGTACCCCAAAAATTAAAGAAGTATTTCTTGTTGCTTGCAAGTTATGGATTCTTTTGGTTTATCAGCGGAAAGTTATTAGTATATCTTTTTTTATCCACCTTGTCCATTCACTATTTTGGAATTTGGATAGATCGCTTACAGGAGCAAAGAGATATGCAGCTTAAAAGTATTGAGAAAGAAAAACGAAAGGAACTGAAAAAAGTTTTTCTGCGTCGAAGCCGTTATATACTTTTATTTGCCGCTGTACTTCACATTGGCATATTGCTGACTCTGAAATACACTCCTTTTTTTACAAAGAATATAAATATACTCTTTACACAGCTTCACCTATCTCTTAAGCTACAAATTCCAAAATATTTGATGCCTATCGGTATTTCTTTCTTTACTTTGCAAGCTATGTCCTATTTGTTTGATGTTTATAGAGGTGCTGTAAAGGCAGATGATAATATTTTTCGCCTCGCTCTTTTTATGAGCTTCTTTCCCCAAATTGTAGAAGGACCAATATGTCGTTATGAGGAGACCGCTGAACAATTATGGAGTGTTAAGAGAATTGAATTTGTAAATCTGACGCTAGGTATTCAGCGAATTCTGGTTGGCATGATGAAGAAAGTAGTTGTAGCAGATAGATTAAATCCATTGATAAAGATAGTATTTGATAACCATACGGAGTACGAAGGTGGTATGATAGCTATCGCAGCAATATGTTATACAGTACAGTTATATATGGATTTCTCGGGTACCATGGATGCGGTCATTGGTACAGCTCAAATATTTGGAATAAAAATGCCGGAAAACTTTAAACGTCCTTTCTTTTCAAAAACTATATCTGAGTTTTGGACGAGATGGCACATTACACTTGGTGCGTGGTTCAAGGATTACATATTTTATCCAATTACTATGTCAAAGCCAATGAAAAACATAACAACATCAGCACGTAAAAAAATAGGTAATCATTTTGGACCTTTGATTGCGGGAAGCATTGCATTGTTTTGTGTCTGGCTTTGTAATGGCCTTTGGCACGGTGATGCCTGGAATTACATATTTTTTGGAATGTATCATTTCGTATTTATATTGCTTGGAAGTATTATATCTCCCGGAGTAAAATGGATTAATAAGACTTTAAGAATTAACCCGGAATGGTTTGGTTACCGTGTTCTTCAAATAATACGTACATGCATTCTAGTAGTTATAGGTGAACTGTTTTTTAGAGCACATGGACTAAAAATAGGATTTTCTATGTTTGATAAAATGCTTATAGATTTTCACTTTACAACACTGGACCATCAATTAATTACAAAGGTTGGTGTGGATCATTCAGATTTAATAATTGTTGGAGTAACATTACTGATAGTGTTAGTCATAGGTATTTTTAACGAAAAGGGAATTATTATTAGAGAATCTCTAAAGAAAAGAAATGTGGTTCTGCGTTGGGGTGTATTATACGCCTTGATTATTTATATTATCATATTTGGTGCCTATGGTCCAGGTTATGTTCCGGTTGATCCAATCTATGCAAACTTTTGAGGAGGACTATTTATGCGAAACATCATAAAAAAATCATTTTACAGTTTGGCATTCATGGCTGGATTGATAGTACTGCTTCTTGTAGCATCACAAATTGTAATGCCAAAAAATAATACTGCAAAGGATGGAATAAAAGATCCGCTAGCAAATGGCTTTTTAGGGGAAGGGAAGAATACTATTGATGTGCTTGTTTTAGGAGATAGTGAGGCATTCTGCGCTTTTATTCCCCTTAAAATATGGCAGGATTATGGTATTACTTCCTATATTTGTAGCACTATAGGGCAGCAATTATGGTATTCTGAGGAATTCCTTCATAAGGCTTTTCGTAGACAATCTCCTAAAATCGTTGTTCTTGAAACAGATGCCATTTTTAGAGATTTTGGGAATAAGGACGTGATCGCACAAAAAGCAGAAAGTGTTTTTTCAGTATTTGGTTATCATAACCGTTGGAAAACTTTGAACTCTAAAGATTGGTCCCTTACAGTGAATTATTCTCATGTTGAAAAAAGCAAAGGATATTTATATAGTACAATTGTTAGTCCAGCATCTATGGATGGATATATGAAAGCCTCACAAAAAAAAGAAGCTATTCCTCAGAGGAACATACGATATATCAAGGATTTTCAAGCCTTTTGTAATAAGAATGGTGCAAAACTTATTCTTATCAGTTCACCTAGTACCGTAAACTGGAACAGTATGCGGCATAACAGTATAAAAGAGATTTCTGAAAAATTAAATGTAGAATATATCGATATGAATCTAATGCATGAGCAGATACCAATCGATTGGGAAAAGGATACCCGTGACAAGGGTGATCATATGAATCATAATGGTGCCATGAAGGTTACATCGTATCTTGGAAAATACTTGTCTGAAAGTGGATTGTTTACAGATCACCGTCAGGATAAACAGTATAGACATTGGAATACAATAGTAGAGGAATTTAATAAAGCCACGTCGGATGCCCTAAAATAATGAAAAAGTTATTTTATTTGCTTGCATAAAAATCAGTTTTATAAAGGTAAAAGGAGAGAAAGCTAATAATCAAGGCTCTCTCTATTTTTGCTTTTTTAAATCTCTGTCTTAACAGTTGGTCTATTATCTTTGGAGCGCATTGCATTAGCTAGCGCTTTTTTTATAGACTAAAATATAGGGTTGCAACTAAGAAATATATAAAATA
>JAEZDX010000488.1 GCA_023417975.1 Bacillota bacterium | reverse complement strand
ACATTACTCTCCCCCCTATTCAAATTACTATTAATTTTGTTTAAAAACCATATAAATTTCTGTATATCTTTATCGTCAAAGCCGGCTAAAGCTTTTTTGTTACATTCAATTGCCTCCATGCAAATCTTTTTTGTTAGTTCCAATCCGTATTCTGTCAAACTTACCTTATTTGCTCTTCTGTCATTTTCGCACTGATTTCTAGAAATCAATTTCTTATCAAGAAGCCTGTCTATTACGGACCCAGTTGTGGCTCTATCAGCTGAAAGCTTTTTAGCAACTTCTGCTTGCGTAAAAGCTCTCTCTTCAGATAGAACTTTTAATACAGCCCACTGCGATGAGGTAATATCATATTCTTTGATTCTTTCCTCCAACTCCTTTTTTACGTTTCTCGCTGTCATATTAATTAGATATCCAAAAGATTCATTTATCTGCATTCATAACTCTACCTTTCAATCATAATAGTAAGTGCACTTATTATATGTACACTTACTATTATAGCTATCTTTTATTTTATGTAAATACTATAATGAATTTTTCTTATTTTAATAAGTATAATGAGTACTTTATTCGATAATATGCAATATATATTTGACATTTAGCAGATTATATTATACTATAATGGCATAAGCTTTAAGAAACCTGCATTGGAGGTTATAAATTTTATGAAGAATATAAAAATGAAAGTTGCAAGAGTTGAAAATGATTTGTCACAAGATGAGCTCGCTAAAGCCGTTGGAGCTACAAGACAAACCATTGGTATGATAGAGTCCGGCAATTATAACCCTTCTCTTAAACTTGCAATAGCTATATGTAAGGTTCTTGGTAAGACCTTGAATGATTTATTTTGGGAGGAATAAAAATGAAATTTGGCAAATTCATTATGGATGAAAGAAGTAAAGGTAATTTAGAAGAGACAGCCACGGCGGTATTAGCGCTTTTCTATGTTGTATGCACAATTGAAATGCTGATTAAATTGATTGTTACTCATGAGTATTTAAGCATAGTTGGAGAGTTAGTCATTTTACTTTCTGTGTCCATCACATTTTCTATAGTACAAAGGTTTCACAGCAACTATTCTCCTATGCTGCCAAGAAAAAATAACGGTGAAGAGCTAAGTGCTGAAAGAACATTAAAATCAAAGTTAAATAGAATGTTTACCTACGGAAAAGAAGCTATTATATTTGCCATAGGCTTAAGAATTTTTTCAATAGCTCTGGATTACTTTCTTAAAAAACAGACAATGGACTGGAGCCTGGCCTTTTTCTCAAAGGAGCTTGTGAATATTGTATTAGCTGCTATAGTCTTTTTTATAATTAATGCTATATGGAAAGAGCGTAGAATAAAAAAATATAATAAGTGGAATGAAACAATGGAAGAATAGGAGGAAATCATGTTTTACAAAACAAAACTGAAAAATTACTCAAAGGGCGGCGATGAACGAATAATAGATGTTACGGGAAGATCTGCAGCCATAACGCTTATTATCGGAGTAGGAATATTTCTTATTGAAATGTTTGTTAAACTTATGCTAACAAAAGACTTAAGTCAAATTATATGGGAAGGCACTCTCCTAATAGTCATGATAATTATATTCGTAGTTATTCATCTACTTAATAAAATACCAATGAAGAAATAGAATCTGCACATCTTCACTTCAGTGCATACTGTGCGGCTGAACGTCAATATTTAAGCCATTCGGTATGCACTATTTATTCACCATATTGAATAACTTTTAAGGTATAACATCAAAATGTAATCTGCCATCCTTTTCCGAAACAAACGGCTCTCTTTCTTTTAAATATTGAAAATCCGACAATCTCGACAGACAATTACGAAGTATATATTTATCCAGCACGTTAATATATTTATCATTTTCGCTATTCATAACATAACTTTTACCTAACTGCTGGAGCAAAGCATTCCTCATACTATTAATTTCTTGAAAAGCAATAGAATTAGGTAATTCAGACAATGTCAAACGGTAGTAGAACGCAGTACCTGAATGACGTTTTTTGTCTTGAAAATGAGCTTTTATCACATTTATTAGATTTTGTATAAGTTCTGTGTCATGAGGAAATACCGTTCCAATGAAACGCAGGGCAACAATACATATATCAAAGCATTCACTTTTGTCATAGATAGTCTCCAATGGAATGCCAGAAAGCCTTTCTTTAGTTCTCAGAAGCATATCTTTCACTTCCTCACTTTGTCCATGAAAAAGTGCAAGAATACGAAGGATTTCAAGCTCATAATCATTTGCAGCAAACAGACGAGTATATGGAGTAACCATTGTTATAGTTCGATATTTCTTTCCTTCATTATATGGAATAAAATAAAAAAGAGGCTGCAATTCATTTATATTATTTGTTGAGCTGTTCATGGAGGCATAAAAATGTTCTATTGAGCTTTTATCCTCTACGGCTTGTACTAAGGTAGTAGAAATTTCTACTTTTTCATCCTCTCCAATTGATTTGTTTTTTATAATTGACTCATTTACTTTAAATATAATTTCATATGGAGTCATTTTTATCCTCCTAGGTTTCCACAAATAGTTTTTATATCAGCTTAAGGCATAGATATATGTTAACATTATATTTCAATTATAAAAGCCCATCAACATAGTAAACAGATTATTAAATGAATTATGTTTATGTACCCCCACTGTCATTGAAGGTCCAAGTACTAACCACAGTGGGAGTCCCCATACTAACAGCTTGTTCCTGGTCTTGTTCATCGTATGTATCACAGATTTCTATAATTTCATGGGGCTTTCCTTCCTCTGCCGTCATCTGTTGAATCCCATCTTCGTTCTCCTCTTGAGACTTGGCAGTTTCCTGAATAGCTTGTACAATTTCGGCTTGTACTTCTTTAACCTCTTTTTCCGTTTCTATTTCCTGCTCTTTAGGTAATTTAACCCCATTAAATATTGCCTCTACTGGATATTCTCTCTTTTTACAAATGTCATAGAACAACCTAAGCAGCTCTTTGTCTTTAATTTCTTTGAGTTCTGCATTTATGTTACCTATAATTCTTTTATTCATTTCTGCATTATGCTTTAACCAATTTACTATCATTAATTCCTGGGACGTTTTTGAAATTATTATCTTTCCGCTGTTTTCAAAGGCATGGAGGTACTTTTTTATTGTGTCTTCACTGAGACCACTCTCCAAAACAGCCAGTTTCATATTGAATCTATATATACCACATGCAGTTGTAGTAGTATTTGTAATCAAATACGCATAAAAATATCTTTCTTCAGGTGTAAGCTCAAGTACGAAAGCATTTTGCCAAAAATTTGCCTGGATTTGTTTATACATTGCCATTTAAATTCCTCCCTATATTTGTTCCTATAACAATAAATACACAATATAGGGAGGAAATTTCATTATTTATGAAAATATTTTTCTTTTATATTTCGACAGTATTACCCCTTACACCCTAATGAAAAACTTCAAAGTCTATAATTTACTCTCTTCCAATATTCAGTACTAGCATATTTCAAAAAACTTTAGAACACTTCCATCAATAGTTGTAACCTCACAGCTGCTTCCTCCCCATGGTTCAGTAACGACGTCCGTAATTTGATCCCATCCACTCTTTTTAACAAATTCATGGAGTTTATCAATACCCTGTACCAGCATGAAGCCAACCATTCGCTTTAGTGCCTCACCTTTAAACATATGAATTCCTGTAAATGGAGCTATATGCATTGCTTCTATTTCAATAGGAATATTGTTCACACAACCGTAGGTACCGACATTATTTTCATCCCTTCCTTCAATTTGTCCATACCACCCAAGCACATGCACAAACCATTCCAAAGTCTTATCCATATCCTGCGTGTAATAAACTGCTCCCGTCTCCTTTACAACATAACCTCTTTTACTAAAATCATTAATCATTGTTTTCCCTCCAGATAAATTAGATTTGACGGATATACGCGAGAATGTGTTTAGCTTTATATTGTTTTTTCTTGCGGCAGATGGAGTCATACCGTGAAATCGCGTAAAAGCTCTTGTAAAACTCTCATTAGTCTCATACCCATATTTCAAAGCAATTTCAATAATACTGCTATTGCTGCTCAAAAGTTCATACCCTGCCAATGTTAACCTTCGATTTCTTATATATTCTCCTACGGTACAGTCACATAATATTGCAAACATCCTTTGAAAATAGAAGCTTGATGTGTATATTTCTGCAGCTAACATATCACAATCCAGTTCTTCTTCAAGGTTATCCTCAATATAGTCAATACTCCTTTGAATGCTTTCAATCCAGTCCACATTCTCACCTCCTTACAATTCCAATCATATCAAAGTACACTTTATCCTTCTTGACTTTTTCTGCATAGATTTGTTGTATAGGGAAACTTACTTTATACTGTAAGCCAGCCATCTGAAAAACTTGCCTGTATTTTCAAACGAAACTATGCTGCACAATAATTCTGTCACTTTTCCAAATTTCCTATAGAATAGATTAAAGGCCAAAAATGGGACCCACTGCTTATTACATTTTGGTAACCTTTTAATTATATTTTTAAACTTGTACACTTCTTTATATACACCCAAATAGCCGTTATATAGTTCTCCATCAGTCATATTCCTCGGTTTATATACCACATGCGCAGTATTGTAATTTGACAAATTGAAATCTGTGATTCTGTTTTCCTCCATTAAATCAGAGTATAGCTTTGTACCCGGATATGGAGTGAGAATATGGGAGGTCACCGTTTCTATCTTATTATTAATTATCCAGTCTGATGTATTCTTAAATACGGAGATATCATCTTCATCTAATCCGAAAACAAAACTGGCATTTATCATTATTCCTCTTCTATGAATTTCCTCAACAAGTTTCTCATATTTATTCACACTATTTTGCACCTTATGGATACTGTCTATAGACTTGCTATTTATGCTTTCAAAGCCTATAAACAGACTTTGACAGCCGGACTCACTCATTTCATCCAATAATTCAGGCATATCCACTATATTGGAAGTAACTGCTGCGTTCCATTTCAATTTAAGAGGCTTTATTTCCTTTAACAATTTTTGGGTCCATTGAGGATTACCAATAAAATTATCATCTATAAACATTATGTGCCTTGTTTTCAATGCCCTTATATCTTTAATTACTTCATCTACAGGCCTATTTATATAAGTTTTAAGGGAACCTTTACAGCTATTATAGCAGAAATCACATTTAAACGGACATCCTCTGCTTGTACTAACTATATTGGTATATAAATATTTTCTGTTATCAATAATATTATAATCAGGTGATACTATTTCTTTGCCCTCTATATTCTCCATATCGTAATATATTTTCTTAAGTGAATTGTTTTCTTTATCCTTAAGAATTTTTATCCATACCCTCTCAGCCATTCCCACACATATTGTGTCAAAACTATTGATAGCTCTCTGCGGATCCGCAGTGATATGTATGCCTCCTGCAACTACTGTTACCCCGCGGCTCTTAAACTCCTTTGATATCTCCGCTGCCCTATTCATAACATCTACAGTGACGGTAATTGCTACCAAATCCACAGGCTCATCAAAATTTATCTTTTCTATATTCTCATTTTCAATAATAACCACATGCTCTTTTGGCGTAAGCCTAGCTATTGTTAATAAAGCTAATGACGGAGACATTCGTGTTTTTAACTTTGTATCCATAGGTCTTGGAAGCATTGCAGGTTGAATCAATTTTATTTTCATACATTACCCCCTGTAACTTCTAGTGTGAGTAAAGAAATATTGAACTTTTTACTCACCTTTAATTCACAAATATAGGATAACACGCATTTTATTGTTAATCAATAAATTATTATTGTATTATATTGTATTTTTATTGTTTTACCTTGCTTAGCATAAATAAAAACAGCAGTAATTTCTGTTTATATTACTGCTGCTTTATTAGCTATACTATATTGCCCATTTTCCTAACTCACTCAAATCCTCTTAACTTTTACATTAGTTATAAGCTTTTAATGCCGGAAAAAGTTAAAGAGGATTGTAATGGCATTTGATTTAAGCTTTCAGTTTCCAGACTTTCTTTTTGTATTGATTATAAGCTTCACTGATGATTTTACAAAATAATCTGTAAATGCCTTTGCATCTTCCAAATCTATATTGGAAGGATCACCACAGTAACCTAAAGGTGTAACCTCTCTGCCTTCAGTACCGCCATTTTGCCACTTTTTTAACAACTCAAATGTTGTTTTTGAGGATTCAAGCTTTCTCGCCAGTTGTTCATTAACTAAATCCTTAAAATCAAGCAGCATACAGCTTGTTTCAAATCCACCTGCGTGTATATCCACATAAGGACTCTTTACAGCATCATTATCAGACTTACTTTCTTCATCTTTCTGAACCAGTATGTATGGTTCACTGCCATCTAGACCCAATCTCATTTTAAAAAAATCAGGTATAATATTATATGTGTTCTTATTTTCCGAAGAAATTTCATGTATTTCTTTAACGGTCTCAACTATAGTCTTACTATGAAGATAATCTCCGTGCATATTTAGCAAATATACATTATTAAAGCCCCACCTATACAAACATTCTATTGTATCCTTTAAAACCGCTTTCATAGTATCTACCTTTACAGTAAAAGATCCCGGAAATCCGCTGGTTGCTACATTTATTCCCCAATAAAATGGCGGAGCTATAGCTGCACTGACATTTTGGCTGTTAAGTTCTTCTTGAATACGCTTAAGCATTGAATAAGTCAGGTAAGTGTCGGTTCCTAAAGGCAAATGCGGGCCATGTTCTTCTATTACTGCTATTGGTAATAAAACAACAGCTCCCTGCTTAATTAAATTCTCTATTTCTATATAAGTCATATCTGCCATTGTTCCGTGAAATATTGAACTATTCATTTTCTATCCCCCACAGCTTATAAAATATATTTACCTTAATTATATTTCAAGCTTATAACTAATTCAAATTAATTGAAATAAATGCAAAAACATCAATAATACTTATAAATATCATTGATGTTTTGCATATTTCACTTTACCTTTTTTTAACCGGTATCCATATCTCGCTTCTAAAAGTTGGAGAAGTTACATCTTTATGCTCATTCCATAGTATTTCCGGTCCCTCTGCCTGTTCATAGTTTGATGATGGAAACCATTCGGAGTATATGCGTCCCCAAACATTCTGAAGAGTATGTGGAAAAGGTCCCACTGCCTCAAATACAGCCCAGGTTGATGCACTAACTTCAAGCATTTCCAAGTTTTCAGGGCACTGACTTGTTGTTGCTGCACCTATATAATGATCAAGTTCTCCTTCTTCTTCCATTCTTCCCTCAGAAAAATTCACCGATGCGCTTATCAGTCCTGTTGGCTCTACATTCGAAAGTCCTTTTATTTGGGTGATAATTTTTTCGTTTAAACTTTGCCACATAGCGGCAATCTCCGGATTGACACCATTGAAAATTATAGGCACTCTTTTCTTTATACCTACTATGATAAACGGTCCCTTTTCTATAATGCGATAGTTCATTTCATTTCCCCCTTTAATTGATAATTGAAAAGTCATTCTTGGATATGCTTTTAATGATTGACCGCTAAATTTGGCTTCTGAAGGTAATATACCATGCAAGCTTTGAAAGGCTCTTGCAAAGGAATCTGCTGAACTGTATCCGTATTTAATCGCCATATCAATTACCCTTGCATTGCTATTATTAAGTTCAAAGGCCGCAAGAGTAAGTCGTCTTCTGCGAATATACTCAGACAGCGAAACACCTGCAAGAAAGGAAAACATTCTTTGAAAGTGATATTCCGAACATAAAGCTAACCGGGCTACTTCTTTAAAATCAATAGTATCTGTAAGATTCTCTTCAATATAACCCAATGCATCATTCATTCCTTTTAGTGAATCCATTAATGATCTCTCCTCTCATCAATAGAATATCAAAATTTAGTTTTGATTATCCGACTTTTCCTGCACAATTATGTGGGACTAAAAAAGGCAGCATTAATACGGCGTGTATTAGTGCTGCTTTACATTTATATCTCTATATCCCTTATTTCAATTTCTGTATCTTCCGTTACTTTAATTGTAAACTTTTATTTTCTTATTCTCCACCATACTATTTCATCATTTTCCTTATACTTAACAGCACCTAACTTCTCCAAAAGCTTGTGTGATGATATATTTGTTTTTTCGGTATCTGCAATTACGGAAAGTGCCTGCGGGTTTTGAAAAATCCATTGAATTAGTGCCTTTAATGCTTCGAAAGCATACCCTTCCCTTTGATGACTTTCTTCAATCATATATCCAACTATTACTTCACCAAACTCATTAGGACATCCCTTAAGTATTATAAAGCCAATTATCTGCTTTTTCTCTTTATGAATTATGGCCCAATTAGTTAGCCACAAATAATTTTCAACATCCTCCAGTACCTTTCTTAATCTTACACCCATTGCATATTCCATTTCTTCATCAAGAACTGTATTGGTTACACTTAATCCCAGATCTTCTTGCATTTTTGCATAATCTTCTAATGCCAATGCCAGTTGATGTGACTGCAATGGCATTAGCATTAATCTTTCTGTCTCCAAACTATGATTAATTATCTTCATATCTATAGTCTTATTCATTTTACTTAATTCATAACTCATTTTTACTTTGCCTCCATAAAATTAAATTTGGGTATGCTTATACCCTTAAAATAGCTTTTTAACTACTCCAATATAGCTAATTATGTATTATGAAGACATATTTAAATATTCATTTTAATGGTATATCAAAATATTCTCATTTTCTTATATTGGAAGCAGTTCTATATAAATTCTGAAATAATAATATCTTACTCATTGGCAACCACTCCTTTAATCACTTCCGAATATACTATAACATAAAAACTTTATAACATATATCATTATCTTAATTTAAAATTCCGGTCATTTCATTATTACTCACGCTCTGTTTAGTTCTTATCACAATTTATTAGTAAAATAATTTACATTTTCTTATTGATTTAGTATACTTCATACAAAGGTATAATTAATTTAAATTAGACCTTTTCTTAATTACTAATGTTAGGAGTTGATTTTATGAAAAGTTTTATGCATGTAAATTATATGAGGTGGTTTACTATCTAAATTAATTTTATAGGTATTACTCCACCTTTAGGTCTATCAAGTTATTTTAATATTGAAGGGTGGAAAATAAAGTGAATTTAAAAAACATACAGACAACGAGATTAATATTAATACCAATAACATTGGAAATAACCAAATCTTTAATGAGTGGAAGCAGTAAAGAAGTTGAGAATCTTGGAATTAAAACAAATGAAAAATGGCCCACAGAGGATACTAAGGACATATTACCTATTATATATGAATCGTTAGAAAAGGATAAAATAACAAGCGGCTTTGAGGCTTGGATGATTGTAAAAAAAGACAATATGCAGGTGATTGGAGACATAGGCTTTCATGGAAAACCTGATGAAAAGGGCGAAGCTGAAGTTGGCTATGGATTAGTAGAAAGTGAAAGAGGAAACGGTATTGGTTTTGAAGCATTAAAGGCTATTATAGAATGGGCGTTTTCTCAAAAGAGTGTCAACGTTATAAAAGCAGATTGTTTGATTGCTAACAAGCCTTCTGCACGAATATTAGAAAAGGTTGGTATGAAAGAAATTAATAGAGACGAGAATTTGATTTACTGGGAGCTTATTAAACCAGCATACAAGTAATATGGAGAATTATAGGCGGACAACCCCGCCTATAATTTTTTTAAGGAATATTTCAACATTATATTAAAACATAGCTAATTTTTTACAATGATAAAGCAGCATATTAAAACATAAATAATACTTCATAATATTATTGATGCTTTATTAATTATAATATATAGAACTAAATATCCAAGCAAGTTCTATTCTGGGAATGTTTCTTTAAACCATCCTCTGTATTGGCAGTGAGGACATTTCAAATACTTACCTTGCTTGCCTCCGTTCAAAGTAAACATATCTTTAAAGAAACTAATTGAAAATTTACTTTTGCATTTTGGACATACATAAAAATTTACTTGCGAATGATAGAAGATTAAACCTAGTAGCAAAATCACTGCCACCACAGACATAATAATCGGAGTTAAGCCACCAACAGAATTTGCAAGCGGAAACCCAGCGCACAAGATAAGCACATAACATGCCAAAAATATATAAGTCATTATATCCGTCTTGCGGTGCCGTTTCCTCTTAATTAGTAAGGAATCCATTTCTTCTATACTCTCAATTCTTGCAATTCCGGTTTCCTCAATCTGTTTTTGAATGGCTATCAGCTTTTCTGCTGTATTTTGTAAGGCTTCAATTTCACCCTTAATTTTGTTTTGCTGGCTTAATATTGTTTCATATAATAAACTGAATATTTGTTGTGAAGCTGTAACTTTTTTAATGTCTTCAAGGGAAAATCCAAGAGCTTTATAAAGGCAGATACATCGAAGTCTTTTCAAATCATCATCTGTATAGATTCTACGTCCGCCTTCACTTAATCTAGATGGTTTTAAAATCCCTTCCTTGTCATAATACTGTATTGTTCGCACACTCACATTGCATAACTTAGCAAGTTCTCCTGTAGTAAAAACTTGTTCCATGCTTGTCCCTGCTGTATTCCTTATTCTGCACATAAAGATTATCGATCTCTAGGTCTCATCATAATGGTACATCGTTACGCAGCGTAATGAGCAATACATAATATAAGAAAACTTTCAAAAGCACTCAAATTTTTAATAGCTTAGCTATATTATCACCCAAAACTGCATTGGCTACAAGAGAATCCCTGCTTACCTTTTTTATTGCGTCAATTGATAATTGCAAATCTCCATAAGGCATGTCCACACCAAAAATGCATTTCTGGGGGAGTTCATTTATCGCTATCTGTAAAACTAGTGTAGAGAAATAAGCTGATGTATCAAGGTAAACATTATTCATTTCTTTAGCAATATCTACAGCTGTCATCCAATTAGTTCCGCCCATATGTCCAAGAATAACGGGAATATGAGGAAATGTCTTGCACAATTCAGCGATTTCCTTTATATCTTGTAATATCAAAGGATTGAATGTATGTATCCAAATAGGAAGCCTTCCAAAATTCATAGAAGCCTGAAAAATAGATTTTAATGCCTTTATCTGCCCGCTTGCAGGAGTGAGTTCACCTATACCCGCAAGTTTGTTATTTGCTATATTTTCTTCAAAATATGAATTGGTCTCATCTTCACTTAACCCAACAGGTACACAGCCAAAGCCAACGTATCTTGATGGGTATGCTTGTATAACATTTTTTAGTTCTTTTATGGAATTACGTCTGGCCTCTAACATAGAATTAGCTTTTCCATCAACTATATTGTTCAATTTTTTCATTTCTGTTTTTAGGTCTTCTAGATTTGCTGCGGTTTCCGGATGTATGGACGTTGAAAATAATATAGTCATATTAACGCCTGCCTCATCCATTATTTTAATATGCTTATCAACAGGCAAAATAACATGTGAATGTCCATCTATAATCATTTTTATCCTCTCCTTAATATGAATTCACTTTCATTATAACTAATTGTTAAATTAATGAAAGTATGCACTTTTTTGTGCTATACTATCCTAAAGGAGAGTGATGTCATTGCAAAAGTTTTGTTATGTTAGTAATAGAGAACCTTTCGAATATACACTATCTATCATCAACGGAAAATGGAAATTAAAAATTATTTACCTCCTTGCTTGCCTTGGAACTGCAAGATACGGCTTCATTAAGAAAAATATTGATGGAATTACACATAAGATGTTAAGCACCCAATTGAAGGAATTGGAAAGTGAAAACATCGTATTGAGAAAAGAATACCCTCAAATTCCTCCAAAGGTCGAATATTCTCTTACTCAAAAAGGAGAAAGTCTTATTCCATTAGTAAAAAGCATGTGTGAATGGGGTATGAAAAACATATAACGTTTATTGAAGTATCTAAATGAAGATGGAATCTGTCAATCCTGCTTGGGTTCCCTCTAAAGGTGACCCTAACCTTGGCTTACCATGAGCAAAATTCTATTAAATAGGAAATGTACTAAAGAAAAAAGCCAGCCCATATACTGTAACTTTAGTATAAATCCTCAACCTATGGTATTCATTTATTATCAAGATCTAATTTTCTGACCCCAAGAGCTTTGTGGGACCAAAGTATGTTCTTTACTATCTCTAATTGATCTTCAATGCATTCTATTATTACGACTACCTCTGTTCCGCGCTTATCGCTTTGCCTGTCATTGTATTTTTTCACAGCAATTAACTTAATAACAAGCCCAAGGGCAAAACAAATTACTATACCAATAAGTCCCCACAGTAACGGTCCCCATTTTAAGACAAACCCATATATTCCTCCAAATATTCCACCTATAACTGCAAGTATGGCAGGCAAATCAAATAGACTTAGCCCATCAGAACCATGAATAGAGTCAAATAACTTTATTTGTTCACCACTTTTATCTAGAGGAATTGCCATAATATTTTCTTTTTTAATTCCTTTCATCTGAATGGCTGTAATAGCTAACTCTAAATATATTGAATGTTCAAAAGCAGAAACAACATACATCATATCACCTCTAATATTCTTTTTAAATGGCATTACAAAATTTGAATTTTGATACTCCCTAGTAAAAAACTTGGATTGCTCCCATTCAAATAATTTGTTATTCTCAACTGTATTTGCATAAGCATCATACATAGCAAAAAAATATACTGATGGTATATTTAAAAGCCACTGCATATCTAAGACTGCTTTTGCTTGGTTAAAATCTCCTAATAAAGTATAATGCATCGCCGGAAGAAATTTAGCATTCAAACATATAATAATCCACCAAGTAACAAGAAAGAATGCAGTGATGAGCCTATGAATGTATAGTTGGCCTCCACCCGGAATTAATAATGACCAAATTGTTGCAACCCATGGTTCTCTTTTATCTAGGTAATTAATTTCCATATCACCTATTTTATAAGGCTTAAGCTGTGCATCTTCTCTTGAAGCTAACATGTAAGCATGATTTAAGTCTATTGTTGTTCTATAGCTGTCCCATACTGCAAAAAGATATGCGGGAATATAAAAGGCTAGCCATTGGATATCCACTACATGCTTAGCTTTTTCAAAATCTCCTAAAAAAGAATACATTATCAACAGATTAACGTGCGCCTTAAGATTAACAACAACCTCCCATATAAATAAAACAAATCCTCTTAAATATTTTGATAACAGCAGATGTCCCATACCTGGAAATGCTACTGACCAAAAAGCAATTACGAAAGGGTTTCTTAAATGTAGTTGAGTTGTACCTAACAAACCAAGAAAAGCTGTAGTTCTTCTTGCGGAAGGCTCGCCATATTTTAAACTACTCATATTTAACTCCTTTGATGATATCCTACTTCAAATTATTGACTTATATTAAATTCTTCAAACAAGTTACAAAAATAAAAAAAGCCCCATATAGGAGGCACTAAGGAATCTATAACCTGTAGTATTTCGTCTGCTGTAACTACCACTGAAGAAATGGAACTTGCAAAATCTCTAATTCTTATCATAATAGTTTCTTAATTTATCCACAATATTTTTGTCTATCTCACACCAGTTAGTCTTGTCATCAATTGAATAAACCATA
This sequence comes from Bacillota bacterium, assembly GCA_023417975.1. Lineage (GTDB taxonomy): Bacteria > Bacillota > Clostridia > Clostridiales > Clostridiaceae > JAEZDX01. Next base: position 5,654 of record JAEZDX010000488.1, on the reverse strand, counting down.
GTAGAAGATAGAAAACTTGAAGAAAACCTCTTTCCATCCGCATATGTTATTGTAACCCCATACCCGACTCCAGCGCGCTGCTCCACATCTGATTTTATAATTTTCACACTGTTAATTAAATCGATTATCTTGTCCCTATCAACCTTATTTTTAATTTCCTTTTCTTCTAATCCAATATTGTGAATTTTAAAGCTGCTTATATTATTTTTTTTAACAAAGTCTGTGTTTCTTTGACTTTGTTTATTGCATCCTTGGTATAATGCGGATAAGATAACTATAAATGTAATAAACAATACAATCTTTCTATTCTCTTTTATATCAATCACCACCATAATATTATATATACATTATACCAAATAATGTAATAAAGCTTCCATATGAAATTTAGCTTAAGCTATGGACTAAATGTAAATCAAATGTATTCTTTTAACCACTTTATAACAGCTTGTGCTTGTTCCTTAGTATGAAAATCATGTTCACTTCCAAGTGATACTGTTAAGTCGCTATTGAACCTCTTAGTAAAAATATCAATAGCATCACGGCTTTGCAAATTATCTTCCGATCCGTAGATAATTGCAGTAGGTACATCCCATTTATCAATTGGCTTCTCTTTCACATAACAGTAATAATCCCATGAAAGAGTATCAATTGGGGTAGGTATTTCCTTTTTTTCTCTAAGTAATTCTTCTGTAACATTGAACCATTTAAACATTTTACATATAAGATGCTCCATATCAACAATAGGTGACTGAAATAAACATTTCTTTATCGGAAGGTCTTTATATGCAAGTAAGCTAAAATACGCTCCAAGACTACATCCATATAAGTTTATCTCCCTCCAATTTTGTTGTACATATGTTCCAATTACTTCAAGGTCATGTACCCCATTCCAAACATTACATTTATAATTTTTATCTTTTCGTTCACCATGTTGCGGAAGGTCAAAGCTAAGAACTTGATATCCTCTTTCCACCGCTATCTCCGCAAATCCATGTGCACTTTCCTTGCTGGACATTTTTCCATGAACGAATATATATACTTTATCTGAAGGTTTTCCCCATAAAAGCGCCGGAATACTTTCTATTTCCAACTTTCTTGTACTTATAATACTCATAATTAGCTCCTTTTCATTGGAGGTTTGTCCCCCTTTACTAATAGTTGATTTATTCATATGATACATTTCAATTGCGTCTCAAACCAATTCCGTTATACGAAATTTACTAATTAGTTTCTCATAGCTGAAAACTTTCGAGAATATTAGTCCCTAATTTATAAGCCTCTTCTACTTTATCGTATTTGACCTCGAAATCTTCTTTATACTGAACACCTTCTACTGTGTATCTTGCCACTGATCTTATACCCAAATGTCCATAATAGTGTTCTATAGCCTCAATTAAATGCATGTTTTCTTCAACTCTTTGACCTGTTCTAACGGCTACAGAAATTCCTATTTTCCCTTTTGGAACTTCTGTTCCCCCATTTGTATCACACAGCGGTGTGGATCTATCAAAGAATACCTTCAATTGCCCAGTAACATCCCCCCAATAGGATGGAGACGCAATCACTACAATATCAGACTCACATAAGTCCTTTATTACTACCTCCATATCGTCATTTTGAATGCATTTTCTTGTTTTATAACATACTTTACAGCCTTTACAATAATTTATATTCATTTCCCCTAATACATACCTTTTAATTTCAATGTTATTTATGCTCATACCTTCTATAATCTTATCTACAATAGTTGCTGTACTACCCTTCGGATTAGGACTTCCAATAATGCATATGGCTTTCATTATGGCTCTTTCCCCCTAACAATAAAAATTAGTTTGCAATTCAAATATTTAACTTTTATATATTTGCTTTCTGATTTTAGCAAATACCCTTGGTACATTTTTACTATTATAATTTATTGTTACATTATGTTCAAGTTATTTGGACAAAAAATAAGACATCAATAATCCTTGTTTAGTATTATTGATGTCTTATTTTCATTTTATTAGCCGGTTGTTTTATAATTCTTCACCATTTGTCTCAATAACCTTTTTATACCAGTAGAAACTCTTCTTTCTTGACCTCTTCAGAGTTCCATTGCCTTCATTATCTTTATCCACATATATAAAGCCGTATCGCTTTTTCATTTCTCCTGTACCGGCACTTACCAAATCTATACAGCCCCAGGTTGTATAGCCCCAAAGCTCTACACCATCTATATTCACTGCATCCCTCATAGCTTTGATATGCTCTCTTAGGTAGTCAATTCTATAATCATCTTCAACATACCCACTCTCATCCGGTATATCTACTGCACCAAATCCGTTTTCAACGATAAACAGAGGCTTTTGATACCGGTCATACAAGGAATTCATTGTGATTCTAAGTCCAAGCGGATCAATCTGCCAACCCCACTCACTAGCTTTTAAATGTGGATTTCTTAGTGTCTTAAATGCATTTCCCGAGGTTTCTGCCTTTACATATGGATCTGCACTTGTTAATCTTGATGCATAATAGCTGAAGGAAATGAAATCAACTGTGTTGTTCTTTAAAAGCTCCTCATCCCCCTCTTCCATAACAAGCTTCATATTCAATCTTTCAAACATTTTCTTTGCATAGCTTGGATATTCACCACGTGACTGAACATCTATGAAAAAATAGTTTTCTCTATCCTTCTCAATTGATTTCCATACATCCTCAGGAGCACAAGTAAAGGGATAGGTATTAGCAGCTGCAAGCATGCATCCTATTTTAAATTCCGGATTTATTCTACGTGCTATTTCTGTAGCCTTTGCACTAGCTACAAGCTGGTGGTGTGCCGCTTGGTATTTTACAGTTTCCTGATCTTCACCCTCTTCAAACACTAAACCAGCTCCTATAAATGGGAGATGCAGCAGCATATTGATTTCATTAAAGGTTAGCCAGTATTTAACTTTATCTTTGTATCTATTAAAGATTATCTCGCATAGTCTTTCATAGTGCTCCACCATTTTACGGTTTCTCCAGGATCCGATTGTTGTAACCAAATTCATAGGTACGTCAAAGTGAGTTATTGTAACCAGTGGTTCAATGCCATATTTTAGGCACTCGTCAAATATATCATCATAAAACTTTAAACCGGCTTCATTTGGCTCTATATCATCACCGTTTGGAAAAATACGAGCCCAAGAAAGCGACAATCTGAAGGTTTTAAAGCCCATCTCACCTAATAATGCTATATCCTCTTTGTATTGATGATAAAAATCTATTGCTTCGTGGCTTGGGTAGAAGTGCTCACTATCACATTCCAGCATTTTCATTTCACCCCTTAACACTGGAAAACGATCTTTTCCTGCCGGAACAACATCAACAGTGGATAAACCTTTATTTCCTTCCAAATACCCACCTTCACATTGGTTTGCAGCCGTAGCTCCTCCCCATAGAAAGCCCTCCGGGAATCCTTTAACTATGTCCTTACTCATTAAATTCAGCTCCTCTTTTTTATAAGTCTTTCTATTAAATGAGTAAACAAGCTGTGTATAACAGCTTGTTTACTCTTACTTTATTAAGTTATTCTAATGCCGCTTCAGCAATAGCCTTTTCATTCTCAGCAGTCTTCTTATCTAATGTTTTAAAGAATGGAAGGTATATTAACCCTCCCAATACTACAGCTACAACTTGGAATAATGCAACTCTCCAGCCCTCTGCACCGCCAGCTAGGAAACCGGACATTATTACAGGTGTCCCAAGTGGAACTATAGTTGTTAATCTTGGAAGTATATTTGCAGCTGTTAGTGCATATGCAACAAAGGATGTAATTACCGGTGCTGCAAGCCATGGAATAATCATATATGGATTAAGTACCATTGGTACTGCAAATATCATAGGCTCGTTGATACCGCATATATTTGCAAGGAAAGCAAGTCTTCCTAAAGTTTTATACTGATTACTTCTTGCTCTTAAAGCCATGTAAATACATAGACCTAGTGTCATACCGGAACCACCAACTAAAGCATATACGCTGAAGAAAGGTCTGTTTATGATGTTCGGAAGCTCGAACATTGATACACCATTGTTCATAGCTGTTAAGTTAGCAGTAGTAAGCGAAGTCCATAGTGGGTAGAATATTGGTAGAATTATAGCTGTAACACCGTGGATACCGAAGAACCATAGAAGCTGTGCTACAAATATAGCAAACACAAAGGACCATATGCTGTTACCTAGGAAGGCTTCCATCGGTGCTTGAATAGATGAATACACTAATGAGTGCAAGCCGGTAACATTCTTAATAGGTAATAGTGTAACTCCCTTGTTTATAAGCATGAATAGTATTATTATAACAAAACCGGGCATAAGTCCTGCAAAGGATTTCGCTATTGTTGGAGGTACTCCTTCAGGCATCTTTATTGTCAATCCTTTGTCTAAGAGCTTGTTGTAGATAACTGTTGAAACTAATGCAACTATAATAGCTACAAATAATCCCTTTGATCCTATCCATTCATATGGAATGAAGTTGGCTGACGGTACTGAAGTACCTTTAGCTAATTCAATTTTGTTAGAGGACAAGAATCCGTTTATTATATTTGCTGTATTATTTATTGGGGTTATAGCAAGGAATGTAAATAATGCAATCATTCCCGCTACACCTTGATCTTTTTCAAAGTACTTGGCAAGATTATAAGCTATGAAAAATACAGCATAGATAGCTAATATATCATTTGTTATTGTATTAGGTATGGCTAAAAAAGGCTTTAAACCTGTGTTTGTAATAAACTCTTGGTATGGCTTAATTGATAATGAATTTAATAAGGAAAATATAGAACCTATGATAATAACCGGCATTAAGGACATAAATCCATCACTTACTGCCTTTAGGTATTTATTTGAAGCTATTTTATTGGCAACTGGCAAAACCTTTTCTTGGATTGTCTCTCTAAAACTCATTTTTCCATCTCCCATCCTTTATTTTAAATTAAATAATTTGTATTCATCTCTTTTTTATTTTGCTAAATCTAAAGCAGTCTTTAAGACCTTTTCACCGTTCATCATTCCGTAGTCTATGCTGTTTATTACAGATACTGCTATACCCTTTGGCTCATAAGCTTCCTTGAATTTCTTAAGCATGAAGCTTACTTGTGGCCCCAAAAGCAAAACATCTGTATCGTTTTCAAATTCCTTAAACTTACTTTCAGCTGTAGCTCTTATTGTAGCCTCTTGTCCAAGCTTTGCTGCAGCTGTCTGCATTTTAGTTACTAAAAGGCTTGTTGACATTCCAGCTCCGCAAATTAAAGTAATCTTTATCATTTATAATTCCTCCTATTAATTAATTTTTATTTTCATATAATTATTATTAGCAACTATCATGCCAAGACTGTTTTATACATATAAATTATTTAAAACACTTGATAAAACAAGGCTTCTACCTTTCTTATTTTTTTGTATTTAATGTGGGTTGCTTTTTTTATCAAGAGGGTTATTCTTTTTTATCATCTGTGTTATTTTAATTATTTGTTATATAATTCATACATCTCAACAAACTCTTGAGCTAAATCTCTTACTGTCATGGCATTCATTAAATGATCTTGTGCATGTACCATTAGCAGTGATAATTCTGTTTTATTTCCTGCTGCTTCATTTTGTATAAGATTTGTTTGATAGTCGTGAGCTTTGTGCAAGCA
>JAEZDX010000420.1 GCA_023417975.1 Bacillota bacterium | reverse complement strand
AATGATATATTTATCGGCATAATTAAGAGATCCGATATTATTACCTATTGTTATGAAAAGTTGTTCAAGGCAGCAAGTCAAAGTGCCTAAGTATTTTTGCATTACTTTATTCTTATACTAAAAGATGCTAATATATTAATATAATGAAAGGAGTTGTTATTAATATGAATGTTGCTATATTAGGCGCAGGTTCCATAGCAAAAGCAATGGCAATTACACTTAACGGAATGAATGAGGCTGTAAGTTATGCAGTTGCTTCAAGAGATTATGAAAAAGCTGCAGCTTTTGCAAAGGAATTCAGATTTAAAAAGGCTTATGGCTCCTATGAGGAGATGCTTTCGGATCCCGAAGTTACTTTAGTTTATGTCGCTACTCCCCACTCTCATCATTACGAGCATGTAAAGCTATGCTTGAATTACGGCAAGCATGTATTATGCGAAAAAGCCTTTTCAATCAATACAAAACAGGCTGAAGAAATGTTTGCTTTAGCCGCAGAAAAAAAGCTACTGCTTACAGAAGCAATTTGGACCAGATATATGCCCCTTAGAAAGACTTTAGATGAAATTATTGCAAGCGGAATCATAGGTAACCCAAGTATACTTACCGCCAACCTTGGATATGTTATTAATCATATCCCTAGATTGATTGAACCGTCATTGGCCGGAGGAGCCCTTTTGGATGTTGGAGTATACACTTTAAATTTTGCACTCATGGCTTTTGGAAACGATATCGAAAGAATTACCTCAACTGCTGTGCTTACCGATAAAGGCGTAGATGCCCAAAATAGTATTACCTTAGTATATAAGGATGGAAAAATGGCTGTTCTGCACAGTACTATGATGTCTCAAACGGACCGTCAAGGTATAATATGCGGCAGTAAAGGGTACATAGTTGCAGAAAATATTAATAACTGCGAAAGAATAAAAGTATATGATCTCAGCAGAAAAGAAATTGCCTGCTACGAAGCACCGAAACAAATAACAGGCTATGAATATGAAGTAAGTGCCTGCATAAGAGCAATTGGTGAAGGAAAGCTGGAATGTGAAGAGATGCCTCATTCTGAAACTATAAGAGTAATGCAGCTCATGGATAGCTTAAGAAAAGAATGGGGAGTAATTTACCCAGGTGAATAAATCATAAAAATATAACTTAATGGAGTACTGCTGTAGCAGTGCTCTTTTTTATTCAATAGAACTCCTTAAGAATTTTGTAAGAATTTGAATAATATTTGTAAGAATTATAACAGTAAAGTCTTCAAAATTTTCATTTATAATTAACCTATAGATTAGCAATAATCTAATTACGGGTGCATCGAAGCCCTAGAATAAGGACGGGATGTTTTTTGAAAAAAGGAAAACTTATATTAGTTACTGTTATAGTCATACTTTTAGCCCTTGTACTCATCTATGAAGGTCTGGCAAAAAATATTAACACAAAAACAACCTTAAATAAAAAAATTTATTCTTACTTAAGCTCGGAAAGTCACAGAGAAAAGACTTATAATGCCGCTATAGCACTAAATAATAATTCCTCCTCCAACTCCTGTGTCTATTTTTTGTCTGAAGTACTAAGAAGGAACGATATTCAAATACCTAAGGGCACGGGAAACACCGCTCAGCTTGTACCATTATTACAGCAAAAGGGATTCAAAAAATATACCGATTATAAAGCTCTACTGCCTGGCGATATAGTATTTACAACGGATGAAAGCGGCAATAAAAACGGTATACCTTCACATACTTATATTTTTATGAAGTGGGCAAAGGAAGGAAGCTGGAATGATGCTTATATATGCGATAATCAGGCAAAGGATTATGATAATCAGGTATATCATGTTAGAAACATAAAAAGCCCGGCTGTTATAAATGGAGTTACAAAGGATGCCTTCAGCTTCTTTATGCGGCCTGAATAATTCACAAAAAAATGTTATAATATCAACGATGGGAGTGATTAATATGGTTGATTATAATGTTTTGGTTGTTGATGATGACAGCGAAATAAGAGAATCCATAGAAATCTATTTAAAAAATGAAGGTATAAGAGTACTTGAAGCCACGGATGGTCTTCAGGCTATCAATATACTCGACAAGGAAGAAGTTCATCTTATAATTATGGATATTATGATGCCGAAGATGGATGGCATAAGAGCCACTTTTAAGATAAGAGAAAGTAAAAACATACCGATTATAATGCTTTCAGCAAAGGTTGAAGATACAGATAAGATACTTGGTCTAAACATAGGGGCGGATGATTATATAACCAAACCTTTTAATCCTCTTGAGCTGGTGGCAAGAGTAAAATCACAGCTTAGAAGATATACAAACTTCGGCCACCTTAAGGCTGAGGATGAAATAACTATCAGAGGTCTTACTTTAAATAAAAACTCAAAGTCCGTTAAAGTGAATGGAGATGAAGTAAGTCTTACCCCTACCGAATATAAACTGCTGGAGCTTCTCATGGAAAATAAGGGGAGAGTGTTTTCAATTGCAGAGATATATAGGAAAGTATGGAACGAGCCTTTTTATAATGGCGAAAATACCGTATCGGTTCATATAAGAAGACTGAGAGAAAAAATCGAAATTAATCCAAAGGATCCTGAATACGTTAAGGTGGTGTGGGGAGTTGGCTACAAAATTGAAAAATAGATTTCTATATATACCTATACTCACTCTTGCTATACTCTCATTTTCATTATCTATACTGTCAGCCTATGACATAGTATATAATAAGGAATATCTGTCCAAAGACTGTTATTTTAAAAGCTACTCCTATGCTGTCAATTTAATTAATTATGCAGAGAATGTGCAGATTATGATAACAGACTTTAATGACTATCCACAAAAATCACAAGACTCAAAGCTTGCAGAGTTGAAGAAAAAATATACAAATGTTGATGAAAAAGATCTTCAAAAAATAATTGAAAGCAATGACGCTAACTATAATGAAATGAAAACAAGCTTGAATTCGGAGAAAGCATTAAAGTACTATGTAAAAGATACTAGAAATAATAAAATTTATACAAATATTGAAGGTTCCGTAAATATAGATGATTTTATAAAGGAAGAGGCTGTTTATACCGATAATTTTCCCACCACAAACAAATTACCTAATTATTTTCAGAATGTAAATCAATGGTTTCAGAAAAATAACCTTCAGGGCAGTTTTATATTTGTCAAATCTGCCGACGGCTTCAGCCAAATGACTGAAGACTATAAATACTATAATTCTATAAGAGAAAGAATTTTAAAGGAAGTTATAATTTGCATTTCCTCTCTTTCGGTAGGAACAATCCTTCTTCTCTTTTTGAGAATAAAGTTTAGTGAAAGCAACAAAATCCAAAGTAATATAAAGTCACTTTATATAAGCATCCCCATAGATGCACAAGCCTTTATATTTTTGCTCTACAGCTTTGCAATGTTTATATATTTGTCACAAGTGAGTTTTTTTTACTCTCCAATTGGTATTCGTCATTTTCAAAAGCTCTTCTTTGTTGCAATATATATTTATTATTTTATGGGAAGCGCAGGTTCTATACTAAGGCTTATTCAAAACAAAGATAAACTAAAGGCAACAC
>JAEZDX010000397.1 GCA_023417975.1 Bacillota bacterium | reverse complement strand
CGTTAGGATTCATAAGAATAATACCATCTACAGTTATATTTTTCGATTGAACAAAATCTATTGGCACTTTTGCTGTTTGACCTTTATTTGTCCAGCTTGACCACAAACTTCCGTCAATAATTCCTCTTCCAAGAACTTTTACATTTTCGGCATTCTCTGCTCTAACAGTGCCATACACTACGGCACCTCCAGAGATATACAGTGTTTGTCCACTTTCCAAAGGAACTGTATCCATATTCCACAATCCCGGACCCAAATATATAACATTCTTGTCATTTTTATCAGGAATATTTGTCTCCAATGGATTTGCAAAAATATGAATCGCTCTTTTAACAGACTTATTATATTCCACAGTATACATATCAGGCTTTGAAATTATAAAACTTATGGTTTTTCCATTGACTTCAGGTTTTATTCCTTCAGAAGCAGGCGATATCTTTATGTCGGACAGAGATGTAATCTCAGGTAATTCTATTTTTATTTTTGCTTTTCCCTCAAAATCAAAATATGTCATGGGAGTATGATCCATAGGTGGGTTGCCACTCTGAACCCATTTATGTGTATTGTTTACCGGAGCGTCATAAACAAACAATTCATTTCCGTTTACACTGATTTTAGTATCGGCTGCAGGTCTTAATAATTTTGGACCGTCATATAAGACCAATGTGGCTTTAGTGGAGTTCATGTTCATTGTTAACAGCCTATAAGCACAGAAAGCCACTGATAATATTGCGAGAATGGCTAAAATCAATATTATGGATTTGCTCTTTTTAGTTGTTGTCATTACTTCCATTAATCATGCATCCTTTCTTTTAATTAAGTATTAGCAAATTGCATATGTAATTGTTTACTATAATCATTTTACAATCTGTTCAAATTTATAAAAAGTGTACAAAACTGCTAAATGGTTTAATAAAGTGCTATCCTTTTTATTCTGTGATAAATAATAAAAGTAGTGTGAAGATATTTATTGCTTTCAAATACTTCACACTACTTATTACATTTGGGTTGACAGCCTCTATTTTATTAACTTCGCATGTACTACAGTTCTTGCACCTTTAAATTCATAGCTGCAGGTGGAAAGGGTAAGAATATGATCATCGGAACTTACTTCAATATCTTTCTTGTATTTTGATTTTTCTTTTATAACCTTAATATAATTATCAAATTGCACATCACTTTGGAATTTAGGTATAAGATAATCAAAATCAAGGTTTGTTACATATACTGAAAAAACTTGCCATATATTTTCTTTGTATAAATTATTAAATACTATCTTATCATTATTGAAGAAAAAATCTTTATCTTTGTATAGATTAATATCAGTAAACATTGATTTATCCTTCATGTGATGACCATATAATATAATATTTCTGTCTAAGGGCAGTATATCATTCCTAAAATCCATAAAAATACAGCCTGAACTGCTCTTTTTCTTTTCAAAATTTTTATCTAAATAAAAATCATTGTCAGCATGCTTTACAACCGGATAATTGATGCTAGTATGTTCTATGCTTAGCCAGCCTACAGTATCTTCATTTATATTCAATAAATCATTAAACTTATCTGAAATCTTTGGTGGAACATTTACTTCAATTGGTGCTGTATTATTGTCTTTTTCAGTTAATCTGTTGTAATTTTCAGCTACGGGCTTTATGGTGTATAGCCTCGAAAGGTTACTATATAGTTTTTGACTTGAGTAATAATCATATAATTTTAAAAGGCAAATTGTAAATGAAACTATAAAAATTACTGAATTAATTCCAATAAGTATGTTTCTTACTCTATTTTTTTTCAAAAGCTTCGAAAGCTTTTTATTAATCCATATTATAATTCTCTTCATTATCCACCTCGCTAAACACTTTGATATAACCTATCTTATTATAACAAATATGTTAAAACAACCTGTAAAGCTGTCGTGTTTTATTATATTAGATTTCTCAGAACTTCTTTTATATCCTTTCTTACATGTTCTTCATATTCCATAAGTGATAAGCTTATTTTCTTGCTTTTGGTATAAATTTCAACATAATCATCATATTTAGGTATATCCATCTTATCTATATCACTTATCATTACTTTTTTAGCCTTCTTTTCCACTCCTATGTAAGCAATTATTTCATCACAGTCTATTATTAGTGCCGGTACTTTACTGATCTTACTTTTCTGTAATATGGTGGTCATTGTGGTAAAAATTTGTATTAACAGAATAATTGTTATAATAATGGTAGAAAAGTGCCTTCCTTCTATTATTCCTCTGAAAGTGCTTATTACCAATAACAGCAATAGACCTACTTGTCCAATAATTACGGATATATTACATTTCTTATAAAATCTATGGATTTTATTTTCATTAGCTTCCATAGTATTCCCCCTCCAACTTTTTATTCAGGATCTTCTTATTTAAAGCTGAGCGTCCTTCAGCGCATTGTTCACTGCATTCAATACACCATTACTTGTCTCTGTAACTCTTGCCACTACGTCTACCTCTGTTGAATTTTTTGCCAAAATTCTTTTAGGCATTTCTTTCAAAGCTTCGTCACTGTAACCTTCAGTGTCCTTAGCCGAATCAATTGAAATATTACTTATTCTATTACTCTTCACAACAACTGTAACCTTAATCTTTGAGTCCTTACCCCAAGCCTCACCTTTATATATACCATCATTATACTTATTATCAGAAGCAACTATTTTTGTTATCACATAATCGTTCTTTTCTTTTCTGAAATCAAAAGCTGCCTTTACTATATTAATTTGTTCATTGCTATTTAAAACATCTTGTTCTGTAGTTTTACTTTTTCCACTGCATGAAATAAATAACACAGCTGCTCCAATTATCATAAATGAATAAAGCTTTCTATTCAAATTATAACACTCCTTTATCATTAGCATATTTATCAATATAAATTATAGCATCAAAGCTATGAAGACACTACAGCGTAAGATAAAAATAAAAGAAGGCATGCTACCTTCTCTTACATAATCCTTTTATTGAGTCTTTTTATAGGAGATATTTTGTTAAAATCAATACCAAAACAAAGTCTTATTATAGAAATGCAATTTATATAGTTATTAACGCTATCTATAACTGACAAATGTAGATTGCTGAACTCCTTTGTAATTATATTTCTAACCATCTGTGAGAGCTGAGGACAAGCAAGAAATATGGAGTGTTCTTCTAAGGCATCAGAACACGTATATTGTAATAAATACTGCGATTTTACCAAGCCGCTCTTTATCCATCTTGAAACTTCTTTTTCTATATTATTACCGTAAACAGCTTGCAATAAAGTCAGAATATCCATTTCATCAAATTGTAATACATGCATTCCCGCGTAGGCAGTTACTATTGATTCCAATTTTCTATCCTTTAACCTACTAATATCTTTTATACCTTTAATAAATTCACTATATAGAAAAGGAAGGTCATGATTTTGTTTTTCATAAAAACTTTTTCTGTCTATCAAATCAAGTAATGAGGTCACTAATCCTCCTGACAGCTCTTCCTCTCTTATATTTGACAAATTTTCCGCTGTGCTACTCACATTTTGGATGCAGGCTTCAATTTCTTCTAATTTATTATCCAAATAATTAATTACCTTTTTATTGTTCTCAAAAATCACATTATTAGTTATATTTACCTGCTCATTATACTTTTTTATTATCTCTTTCTCATTATCGTTCATATTGATATTCTTTTCATCACAAATAATATTTTCAATTTGCTTATCACCTGCAATCTTTTGACAAACCAAAATATTTTTTATTTCCTCTAAATACATTTTTGCTGAATTAAGTCCTGTGTTAACAATTATTTCATTAAAATCTGAATTTATACTGTTAATTATGTTTGAATAATATTGCACATCATAGTTTTCTTTATTATTACTGCTCAGTTCCATTAGTTTGTTTTTCTGGTTTTTATAAGATAAACCCTCAAAGGATTTATGCATCAGTAACTTCTCCTCTGAATAATCTTTCAAGCCGTACCTCAATATATCAGCTGCCAGCATTTTTGAATAATCTTCCGTTAATTTATCTGTCAATAAAGTCATGCTTGCTATTCCGATACTACCAATTTTGTATTTTAGTTCTTCCTTTAAAAGTCTTCTGTTATAATGTAGCAGCGGAGGATCTTCTGATGGTACAACTGATAGATATACCAGTAAGGAACAAACATACTGTAGTTCATCCATTCGAATTCTTGATCCGTCATTTGAAACCATATGAAGCATATACATTTTAGAATCTATTGATAACATTAATTCTTGCTTAGTAATGTGCTCCAAAGTATTCTTTAATTGAGTTATTGCTTCGCCAGCGGTTTTATCATCTAGCTTCCACTCTTTATCCAGCATTGGAATTACTAAAAGTGTCACGCCTGTATGTAGTTCCGTATCTAAATTCCCATAGTTAAGCTTTGTTATTAGCTTAACTATGTCATAACCTGATATATTTGAATTATATACGTCCCAAAGCAGATATACGTTCAATCGAACTGTAGAAGTATTCTGAGTTCGGACCTTGAATCCCATATCTACTAATATATTTAAATATCTGGCACATAATAAATTATTATCGATAATATCTTGAATATCCTCTTTAGCTTTTGTTGCATCTTGAATATCATATGCTTTAATCACATTTCTAAAATAGTTAGGCATACAGTATAGAAACTTCTCGGAAAGCGTCAGGGCCTTCTTAGCGGAAGGCCCTAAAGATAATATTAATGACGGTGTAAAAATATCATTCATAAAACGCACCTCTAATTAATTATGCTGAATTGAGCTATTTTTTCATTAGCTATAAAATCCTTTGAAACATTGTTTTTTATGTATTTCAAAATATGGTTCTTTTTCTCTTTCCTATTTACATTTACTTCTATATAATTAACAAAAGCTCTTATACTTTCAAATAAATTAACATCCTGGCATATTCTATTTATAGCTTCAGCATAGGAATCACCTAGCTTTAGAGACATTGGAATTTGTGTGGCTTCCTCCGGCATGTCAACTGTACTCACACTTGAAAACTTGTCATTATTGAAAGTAAACTCTGATTTATACGCATATTTTAACAAGCCTTCAT
>JAEZDX010000325.1 GCA_023417975.1 Bacillota bacterium | reverse complement strand
CCCTTTGTTAGTATCTCTTCCTATAGTACTTTCAGGAACACCAGGCGCCGCAGTGGTGCCAAGACCTTCACCTTTACTATCTATAGTATATTCAAAGGTATTTCCAGGATGATTAAACAGTTTAATTTTTAAGGCTCCAAAAGTAACGAAGACACATAGTACAACTGCAGCAGCAGGCATGTATATCCTTTGCATGTTAGAAGTTGACGGCTTTTGGTCTAATATATATTTACAAGTTTGGGCAGAGTGTATATGGCTCCATATATTAGGACTTTCTTTTTCAATTGATTGTTTTATATTTTTCAATAGATTTTTCTCACTAGAATTTGACATAGTTTACCTCCTTGAATAAGTTTATTTGGTAAGTATTGACTCAATTTTAAGGTAAGAATTCATTTTTTTAATTGCCTTTCGATATTTCCAAAGTACTGTGCCAAGTGGTATACCGGTTATTTGAGAAATTTCTCTATGTTTTAAATCTTTTACTGCACGAAGGAGCAATATCTGTCTTTCTTCATCATCTAATTTTATAAGGGTATCTTTAAGTATCAACGAATCAATACTGTTTTGAATATGATCTGTATCATCGCACTGCGTGTGCACCAACTCATCAATATCAATTTCATAACGTCGGCTTCTTTTTTTTGAATTGGCTGTGTTTCGAGCTATTGTTAATATCCATGCTCTTCCGTTAGTTCCCGGTTTATAGGAACTTGAAGAAAGTTTAACTCTGACAAAAGTGTCCTGCAGTACATCTTCAGCCAAGGTTTTACTTCGAAGAATGGAAAGAGCCAAGCCGAAAACAGTAGGCCCAAGGTCTTTATATAGGATTTCCAATGATGCTAAATCTCCCTTTGATGTTTCTATAATGAGTTTGTTATAATCCATATGGTTCACGCTCCTTCTATATATATAACGCAGGAACTTAACTGTTTATTGGTGAAAATTAAAAAAATATATAATATTAATAAAAAAGAAAGCTGTTTTGCAGCTTTCTTTTTTATTAATATTACGATATCATCCAACAATACTTTTGTCTATATTCACTAGGGGAATAGCCCATATATTTTTTGAACATGCGTCCAAAGTGGCTCATGTCAACAAAGCCGACTCTTTCCATTATTTCAGAAACGGACATTGTTGTATCCCTTAAAATCATGGCGGCCACATTTACTCTTATTCTGGTCAGATAATTCATTATTGTAAATCCTGTGCTATTGCTGAACTTTTCCATTAAAGATGTCTTATTTATATGAAAAGTATTAATGAGTTCGGTTATAGTAATCTTCCTTGAATAATTGCTGTACAAATAATATATTACATCATTAATAATACTCTCAGAATTTTGAACATAGTCCAAAGATAAAGTTTCATCAACAGGGTTTAGATCATAAATTCTTCTGAGCATATAACATATTTCAATAAAATAAGATCTATGCCTACAGGGCCAGCCCATATCTCTTTGCTCTTCAATTTCCGATTGAATTTTATCATATAAATAATTAAGCCTTCTTAGAGTATTTGGACCAATAGCACAATATCCTGAATATACATTTCTATTTAAAAATATCTCAAGAGTATAAATATCCTGACAGACGGTTGTAGAAAAGGTATCCCATACATTACCTCTAATATTATCATAGTTAAAGGAATTATTTATAACATTTGGATGGAAATAAATAGAGTAAGTCTTAAGTTGATTACTTTTTTCAAAAATAAAGTTTTCTTTTTCGTTTACACATAATACCGCCGGAGCAATGATAGGGTATTGTTTATCATTAAGCTTCAATAAACAGGAACCCTCTTGAATAATTATAATTATAAAGCATTGGCAGCAACTTAAAGTACTGTGAAAGTTATCATTTTTTATTAGTTTCATGGGTATTTTATAGTCCGTATAAAAATTTCTTCCATAAGAATATAAATCCATAATACCACCATCCCATATAGGGATATATTCGATATTACTTAAAAAATTCCTTTAGGATTTATATTTTAATACTGAAACTGCACCGGAACCCCAAGTAAAGGTTAAATAGTTGCTATCCGGACTTATTGTAACTGCATAAGGAGAAGGGGATTCCGGTAGCACTTCTTTATTCCAATTGATACCACCGTCATCACTTCTTAAAAGGTTATGGCTGCCATCTTTTGTCACAATGAAAATCAAACCATGTTTTTCATCACTGAAATTAATTGCAGCTTGTTGCATAGTACCTGAAAGTATGTTTAATTTACCATCAGATGGTAGTATGCCTAATTCTGACCAAGACTTACCTGAGTCTTTTGTGGAAAATAATTTGCCTTCATTATTAAGTAAATAACCTGTACCTGATTTATTTAAAAAAATGGTTGAAATAGAATTTATGCCCTTACTAAGAGGTATTTCATTATAGGTTTTTCCACCATCTGTTGTAACAGCCAAATTACTAGAGGAGGCAACCCATCCATTTTTACTATCTGTAAAAGAACAGTAGTAATTTTTTGATGAGAATGTTCCACCAGGTGACCAAGTCTTACCACTATCATTGCTGATTCTTATCTCACCATTATTACCACAGCTTACTGCAGTATTTTCATCAATGGCTGAAACTCCATATCTGCAGGCGGATTTATTTGTTGCCTTTGGCCAAGTCTTTCCACCATCTTCAGTATAATGTATTTCCCCGTCATAGCCTACAGTAATACCTTTTTTATCATTTACAAACTGAGCGATGTTAACATTTCCGGATATTTTCGATTTGTCGATTATTAACTCCCATTTGGAATTAGTTCCCTTATTAGTATCAGTAGTACTAACAGTATTACTTTTACCTGAGCAGCCATTTAACAGCAGCAGTGAACTTAATGTAAATAATGATATTCTTTTTAATTCATTAAAGCTTTTCAAAATTATAATCCTCCTTTATTAATTTTATTGCGCTTTGTTGACATAACAATAATTTATCAAATAATTACTGAAACTATAATAGACAATAGTCAGTATTTCTATGCAAAAAGTAAGCTAATATTGGTAGTTTTATTGTGATATAATTAAATAGTACTCTCAATTTTGCTAATATAAAATTTGAAATTCTTTATGGAGGTGCAGAAAATGAAGTTTAGTGAATTTAAATACGAGAGGCCAAATTATGAGGAGATTAAGCTGCAGTTAAAGTCTCTTATTAAGGGATTTAGTACTGCTAATGATTCAAAGAGTCAATATGATTACATAGGAAGAATAAATGAAGTAAGAAATCATATAATGACCTTGTCAACAATTGCTGAAGTCAGGCACACAATTGATACTCAAGACCAATATTATGATGAAGAGCAGGCTTATTGGGATGAATATTCTCCGTTATATAAGGAACTGGATACTTTATTTTATAAAGAACTGGTGAGTTCAAAATATAGAGTAGAATTGGAAAAAGAGCTGGGAAAACAGTTTTTCAATTTAGCGGAATTATCTCTTAAGTCTTTTTCAACTGAAATAATTGAGGATCTGCAGCTAGAAAATAAGCTGACATCAGAATATACAAAGCTTACTGCAGCAGCAAAGATAATGGTTGAAGGAGAGGAAAGAAATTTATCCGGCATAGTACCATTTACGCAAAGTAAGGATAGGTCTGTGAGAAAAAGAGCTTTAGATGCAAAGTATAATTATTTTGTTGAGAATGAAGCTGAAATAGACAGAATCTATGATGAATTGGTTAAGGTAAGGACTAAAATAGCTAAAAAGCTTGGATTTAAAAACTTTGTAGAGTTAGGCTATGTAAGGATGAATCGAAGTGATTATAATCCTGAGATGGTAGCTAACTTTAGAAAACAGGTTAAAGAATATATTGTTCCGGCTGCTTCAAAGCTCTTAGAAAGACAGAAAGAACGACTTGGATTGGATGAATTGACTTATTATGATGAGAGTTTTGAATTTATAAGCGGTAACGCTACGCCTAAGGGAAGTCCGGAATGGATTGTTGAAAATGGTACAAGGATGTATTCGGAGCTTTCACCCGAAACCAAAGAGTTTTTTCAGTTTATGGTAGATGGTGAACTTTTGGATTTAGTTACAAAGAAGGGCAAAAGAGGCGGAGGTTACTGCACATATATACC
>JAEZDX010000294.1 GCA_023417975.1 Bacillota bacterium | reverse complement strand
GACATGAACTGTCTATAAGCCAACGTAAAGTTTTCGAGGATGCTAACGAGTACCAGGAGATAGAGAGATTAAAGGATAAGTATTTTTATGTTTTCCATTTTCCTAAGAAAAAAGATCCAGATATTAAATTAGGAAACAATAAAAATGATATGCTAGTACTTGCATCAAGATGCAGACACTATGAATATAGAAAAGATCTAAAGAAATATTGTAATGCTATCTACACTATGCGAGAAAAAAATGGTAAGGAAGCTAGAAGGGTTCTTGGAATTGATGCTTGTTCAAATGAATTGGTTATGCGACCGGAAGTTTATGGTCAGGCTTTTAGATTTTTAAAAGCTCATTTAGCAAGTGAAAACTTTCAGAAACCATATAATGTGGAGGAAAATATAAATATTTTGAGAGCCACATACCATGTTGGAGAAGACTTCCTAGATGTGGTTGATGGGTTGAGGGCAATAGATGAAAGTGTTACATTCCTTAACTTAACTCATGGAGATAGAATAGGTCATGCTATTGTGCTAGGTATAGATGTGGATGATTGGTATAAAGAAAAAAGCTTTAAGGTTAGCTTAACAAAACAGGATATACTTGATAACGTAGCATGGCTCATTTCTAAGATAATTCAGTTTAATATCGAAGATGGAGCTATAATAATACCGAAATTGACATTAATATATAATAAGTATTATCTTGATATTTTTGACAGTAACTTAATTCCATATATTGGCTCTAAAGATAAGAAGCAATATACTGATATGCAGGTAGTTCCAGTGGATACTTATATTGAAGCATGGAAATTAAGAGGAGATAATCCTGAATATTATATGGATGATACATTAAAAAAAGCTCCAGGTTATTGGCATCGTTGCGCAAAACGTAGCTATAATTCAGAATATGAACAGGTTAACTTAGTGAAAAATTTATATTTAAATTATCACTATAATCCTGATGTTAAGATTAAAGGTTATAAAAAGGAAATATTTAAAGTAGAGCGGTACATGATTGAAGTGATAAAGAAAGTACAGAAAGGTATGCAGGATTACATAAGACAATGCAACATAGGTATAGAATGTAATCCTACTTCAAATTATCTTATCAGTAATTTCGGAAGATATGACAAGCATCCAATATTGAACCTTTACAATTTAGGACTTACAGTTGATCAGGATAAGGTAAATGCTAATCCTCAGCTTTTCGTATCTATTAATACAGATGACCAAGGGGTATTTGGGACATTGCTTGAAAATGAGTATGCATTAATGGGTATAGCACTTGAGAAAGCAAAAGATGCTAATGGAAAACCTCTATACAATCAATCTATGATATATGACTGGCTGGATAGAGTAAGAAGAATGGGTATTGAACAAAGTTTTGGATTAAAAAGCGGAAATGTATAACAAATTAATAGTAAAAGGGTTCTATTGAGTCCTGCTGATCTGCCAATTGTCATCAACTTAAAAAATCTATAATTGCTGCTATTTCATTAGTCTGGAAAGCATTATTTCATGTTAAAGTGAAGGGATGATATTCAAATGTAAATGTGAATGGGCAGTGTATTAGAAAAAGAAATATGTGTGATAAAAGATATAATACAGTTATTTATTTACTAAAGAGGTGAAGGGTATGGATGTATTAACAACAGTTGATATTACGAACGATCATGATATCATGAATGCTATTCAAGAGGATGGTTGTTATATCGAACATGTCGATAAAACTCCTGAAAGATGCTTTGCCGCTGTTAAGCAAAATGGCCTAACTCTGCAGATTATTCCGAAAGCCATGCATACTGCGGATATGTGTCTCGAAGCGGTAAAACAAAATGGTTATGCTGTTAGATATGTTTCATCAAAGGTATTGACATATGAGATTTGTTTAGAAGCTGTCAAGAATAAATCAAGAGTGTTGGCTTACATCCCAGAAAAGTTTCAAACAGAAGAATTATATTTTGAAGCGATAAAACAAGATGGAAGAAATCTTAGATATCTTCCTGACATATATAAATCGGATAGCATTTGTATGAAAGCAATTCTTCAAAATGGTCGAGCACTTGAATTTGTACCTAACAATATTGTTTCAAAAGAGCTACTTGAGATAGCTGTTAAGCAAAATGGTTTAGCTCTGGAGTTCGTGCCTAACAACAGAAAAAGCAAAGCATTATGCATATTTTCGGTTAATAATAATCAATTAGCATTGGAATATATACCTGATAGATTTAAAACTCCTGAACTTTGCACTACAGCAGTATGTTTAGATTGGAGAGCTTTTCTTTTTGTGCCTGAAAATATGTACACTGTTGATAAGTGCAGCGAAATATTCAGCCGAATCTTAAGCTGTTATGAAGGCCGCGACGATATTGAAGACAGTGATTATTCTTACATTGAAGAGATAATTGAGCGCTTGCCGGATGAGATAAACAATGATAAGCAAATAATTAAGCTGGAAAGGCAATTAAAAGCACGTTACTTCAAGAAAAAATACTTTGATAAAGAAACCCTAAAATTTGTAACCATAGAATATATATGCTATAAAGAGGAGGATGAGACAATAGAATTTGATTCATTTGTTGAATTCTATGAGCATATAGACGAGAATTTGAACAATGCCAATCTGCATGATTTCGATTTTAAAGGAATCAATCTGAAAGACTATAATATTGAAGGTGCATATATAAACAGTAACGTATTGGTTGAACAACATCTTTATGATGATGCTTTTTACCTTGCTAATATAAAGGATTGCGGATTCAATGTACAACTTACACCTTCTGCTGAAAATGAGATTGTAGAAGCAATGGCGGTTCTTCATGATACTGATTTAATTTCCGATATCGCGTTAAATGATAATTCTCATAAAGTATATTATATCAGTGACATACATCTAAATCATAAACTAATTAATACATTTCCGTCATATGCAACTGAGATGGAAGTTATATTATATATTAGACGACTTGTCAAAAAAATGATCAATACCGCCACCGATAAAACATATGATGATTTTTTGTTAATTGCAGGCGACATATCTTTTAACTTCAAAATATCGACTATATTTTATACAGAATTAGCCAAGCTTTGGAACCCGCGTAAAATAGTAGTTATACTTGGCAATCATGAATTGTGGGATTTCAATCAGTATGGAACTTCATCTGCAAATACTCGTACAATAGATGAAATTTTTCAGCAGTACCGGGATATGTTTTCAAGTATTGGTATTAGCTTCCTGCAGAATGATCTTATACTATCAAATGGAACTATTATTTCTGAAGAACAGTTGAAGTCACTTGATTCAGATGAGTTAAAATATATCTGTTTAAAAAGTTCGTTTGTAATATTTGGCGGATTGGGCTTTTCTGGTTTGTGTTCTGAATTCAACGCCGCACAGGGAATATATAGAGAAACAATTATATCCTTAGAAGAGGATATCAGACAGACAGAACGTTTTGAATATATTTATAATAAAGTTAGAATGGCTTTAGAAAAGGAACAAGTTGTTGTACTAACCCATACTCCAAAAGAAAATTGGTCGAATCAAAGTTATTGCAGCAACTGGACATATGTGAATGGACATACTCATCGAAATGACTACTGCTGCAGTGAGGAAAAAACAATTTACTCAGATAATCAAATTGGATATCGTTCCACAAACATAGGACTTAAGCACTTTAATATGTCTGGAGTTTATGACATATTTAGATATTATAGTGATGGCATTTATACCATTTCAAGAGAGCAATATTTTGATTTTAATAGAGGCGTGAAAATTAATATAACTTTTAATAGAGAAGGAATAATACATATGCTTAAAAAAGGCAACATATATTGTTTTTTGTTTGAAAATTCTAAGTTGGGAAAGCTGTATCTACTAAATGGGGGAGCGATTAACAATTTAGAACATAGTGACATAAATTACTACTTCGAGAGAATGTCGTATTATTCTGATGCTATTAAAGAGTTATTTAGCGGATATAACCATGCATTGAGATTTATATCAAATAGCATTAAAAAGATTGGTGGGACAGGAACCGTGCATGGATGTATTGTAGATATAGATTACTTTAATCATATTTATATTAATCCAATGGATGGAAAGTTAACACCCTATTATGCTTTGTCAATCATTGACAAATATGAATATAAAGATGTTGCAACACTATTATTGCAGCAAAGAAAAGATTTATATGATAATTATTTAAAACTAATAAGGGACAAAAGTGAAGGTATCAAGTTGCTTAAAGGTAAAACGAAAGTAGAGCCTGTTGAAATATCAAGATTTATTCCTGAAACTTACATGTATAAGCCATCAAGGATTATGAAATCGCTTCAGTATCTTACAGAAGTTAATGTTATTAGGATTTGGAATGATGCCATAATGGAGCACAAAACTAATAACAAACTCAAAGCGGAAGATATATAATCTTTATATGTATCATGAAAGGATTTAATGTATGGATATAGCGCAAAAGGAATCAACATCTTTTCAAAGTTTGCTTAAGGATAGCTCGAAAAGATTGATAAAGGAAGATGGGAAAACAATAATAAACTATGTATTATCAATGAGAGATAATGGAATACTTCAACTTTCATTACTTCCATATCTCGCGCTTTATTGCCGTTCAGCTCAAGATTTTTTAGGAAAGTGTTATATTGAAAATGAGATGGATAAGCAGATTAGTGACATGAGAAATGGATTAAAGGTTTATTCAGGAAGGTATAGTAAAGGAAAAGCGATAACTTTGAATTCAGATGAACATCAAGATGAATTGTATAAAGGAATGCTTCGATTTTCATTTATGAAAAGCTGGAAAATACATAAAAATTTAGGTGTGTACTTTGATATAGAAGGACATATTATAGGTGATACTCAAATATTAAATTATTTTCTTAATTGCTCTTATACAAATGTAAAGGATCAGAAAGAATATGCATTTAAGATAGGCAAGATAATTGGAGAGAGAATTATCCTTATTCTAGAAGATATTTGCGGGAAAGAGACTCTGTCATTAGATGATAAGATATCCGATTGCCCAAAGTATGGATATAGAGATTTTAACACGAATAGGAAAAATGATTTTTTTAATCATGAAGCTGATAAAGAATTAAATTTGATTTTATTGCATGTTTTGTCAAGCATAGGGTTTGTAAGACATATCCTTCGTCCTATGTTACCCCAAAATAATCTTTGGGTGTTTCGAGTTGAATATATTGTTTCACATTATGCGTGGAGCGGATTAAAAAAGATTAAGCAACATTATGATAACGAAGATGCTAACCCCCATAAATTAACAAATGATATCAACTTAGTAATAGCTAAAGGGGCTGATTTATTTCCATCTGCTTTCCGTAATTGTATGATGCATTATGATTTGTATGATAATGAAATAGCTACTATTTTTCAAGAAAACTACAATTTTCAAGAACCGTTCTATGGATTGATAGAAAGTTGTTTTGAAGGTAGATCTTATAATGAAATTATCTTGTCATTAGAACAATATATATTGGAGATGGAAGAATGCCTATTAGCTTGGTTTCATGTTGATATGCGTAAAGTAAAATGGGATATCTAATTCTATTTATCTATGTTGATATTTTTGAAAAAACATAACAAGGGAGAAGGCTATACTTCTTTCGTTCAAAAAAGCAGACGTACATATCAATGTAAATGTGTAGTTCGGCAAGAACAATGGAAGATTTCAGTTGCTGAAATAGTGGAAAAGCAAAGCATAAATCTGTTTTATTATATGGATTTTACCAACTAGTAGGCGAACCTAAGTCTTGGATAATCTTTTATATAACCAATTTGCTCGACATATCTAGAGTGCTTCCTCTTAACTTATTTAGTTGATATGCTTTATCAGGATGTGGATAATAGTTCAGGATTATTTCTACTTCCCAAACAGCACTTAGTAGCATGTATATCCATCTTATCTAAAAAGCATGTATTTGTGCGAAAATTTATTGAAGGCTTATATATATGGAATGGTTTGTGATTTTGGTTAACAGATAGGCTAACATAGAAGTCTTTGAAGTTTTTTAAGTAAAATAAATAGTATATTCCTATGTTCCCCAAGACTTCGGTCTTGGGGATTTTTGCGGTTATAGGGTTGTACTAGTTCACTAAATCATCAATTGATGAGTATTTCTCGGAAACTTTAATATACCTCAAAAATAAGTGTTTATTAATATACGTATATAAAATACAATGTTTATATATTCACATGAAACAGCTTTATTCATATAAAAAACTTAGCAATTATAATCAAGTATTAAATAGTCCTACATGTTATATTAATCTGGAGGATTGCCAAATGGATTATACAAAAAATGTTCAGAATACAATTGCATATATTAAGCAGCATCTTTGTGAACAGCTCACTCTTGATGAATTGTCCAAAGTAGCTGGATTCTCAAAATACCATTTTCTAAGAATATTTAAGTACGAGACGGGGAGAGGAATAAGGGAATACATTCAAACGCTCCGTATGATGCAGGCTGCGCAGCTTCTCCTATCATCAGATTTAAATATTATAGATATAGCTCTGATTTTTCAGTTTGAATCCCAGGAAGCATTCACGCGCGCGTTTAAGAGAGAGTATTCACTTCCGCCAAGTAAGTACAGAAGAGCTATGACTAATTTAATTAGTGTTAAGGAGGAAGCTATCATGAAGTATAAGCAGTTAATTCCCGGATGGATTGTTACAGGCAGTGCTCCAAGATCATATGATGTAATTCCGGACTATGAAAATGACTATAAAGGTGCAAAATCAATTATTATAAAAAATAAGGCTGTTATGCTTGAACCGGGATCTTACTGCACTATAATGCAGCAATTCAAGGCAGTTAATTATATCGGAAAAAGAGTACGTTTCTCAGGCTATATAAAATCACAGGATGTGAAGGGCTGGGGCGGATTATGGATGCGAGTCAACAGCTCCACTGCTGCTATTTTAAAAATCGATAATATGCA
>JAEZDX010000254.1 GCA_023417975.1 Bacillota bacterium | reverse complement strand
ATTCATACCCATAGCACCTTCAGTTAAAACAAGTTCTGCTCCGTATGCCTTAATCATATTTCTTCTTTCTACACTGAAAGAGTCAGGCATTACTATTATCACCCTATAACCTTTCATTCTTCCAATGAGTGCAAGTGCAATACCGGTATTACCGCTTGTAGGTTCCACTATAATACTATTGGAATTCAGCACTCCGCTCTTTTCCGCTTCCTCTATCATACCTAAGGCTGCTCTGTCTTTTATACTCCCACCTGGATTATTTCTTTCTATTTTTAAATAAACCTCTGCCATGTTATCATCCGTAAGCTTGTTTAACTTTATCATAGGTGTGTTTCCCACTAATTCAAGCACATTATTAAATATCATTATTAACCCCCTGTGTGTATACCCATATAGGGTATGCTTATAATAATAAAAAACTTCGCCTCATGCTAGAGACGAAGTAAATACTCCGTGGTTCCACTCTAATTAGATTTAGAATCTCACTTTCTTCAAGCACATTATTGATATTACCTATATATGCTCTATCACTATAACGGGTGAACCCGGTGGTCCCTACTGTATTCGGTATACTGCTCCAAAGGGCACTTCACATAAACTGACAATAGGAATATCTCAGCAATCTATTCCCTCTCTTCAAAGTTTGTTTATGTTACTCTCCTTCTTCAACGCATTTCAGAGTAATTTACTATGATTTATATTTTTATTATATTCCTTTTATATATTTTGTCAACTAATGAAATAACATAATTTACAATTTGTAGATGAAGTTTTTTGAGAATTGTATTTCTCCGTGGAAAACCGTTTATTTGCAAAATTTATGGCTTCCTATTACTTTTATTACAGGTCGCGACCATATCCATTTATTTGTTGTCTTTGCAGGGTTATAGTAATATATTGCTCCTCCTGATGGATCCCAGCCGTTCAAAGCATCCCTTGCAGCATTGATGGAAGTTTGCTTAAGCTCAGCATGAATTTGCCCATCAACAATTGCTGTAAAGGCTCCTGGTTGATATACTACTCCTGCTATCGTATTAGGAAATCTTGAATCCCTTGTTCTGTTTAATACAACAGCGCCTACTGCGACCTGTCCTTCATAAGGCTCGCCTCTCGCTTCTCCATTTATTACTCTTGCCAAAAGCATCACATTGGAATTATTCGTAGTAGTTGCAGCTGCAGGCTTCGAACCTCCGGTATTTATGCCCAAGGCAGCCAATGTGGCATTGCCTACTACTCCATCCACTTTCAATTTGTTTTTACTCTGGAAAGACTTTACTGCTAAAAAAGTTCTATAGCCATATATTCCATCTACACTGCCGTTATAGTAACCCCATCGTTTTAACCTTGTTTGTATTTCCGTTACTACACTGCCTTTTGAGCCGTAATTATATGTAACTGCATTTACAGCTGCCTGATAGGGTGATATGAAAACAGTAGTAAATAAATATGTTAATAAAATGACTACAGCATACATAGCTTTTCTTTTTGCCTTAAATACTCTTTTTATCATACAGCTTCCTCCTTTCCATGGAGAATAAAATGAACAACCTAACGATATTATTTTGTGCTATTCTACGAAAAAAATTCATTATCAAATTTTTTCTAAACAAAAGCACCCGGTAATAACGGGTGCTTTAATTAAATATTCTTTTTTACAGTTATACTACTTTTCTGTATCTCTTCTTTTTACTGTTAAAAACATAATCATCAATAATATCATGAATAATAACAATACCGCAAAGCTTCTCTTCCTCGTCCACCACTGGCAGCGATATCAAATCATATTTCATTGCAAGCTCTACAGTGCTCTCGATATCATCTTTTACGCTTACCTTTACAAGATTAGTATTCATTATCTCTCTTATGAGCTTTTCCGTAGGTGATATGATTAAGTCACGCAGTGTTAACACACCGTTGAGCCTATTTTCATCATCGGTAATATAAATATAATATGCAACTTCATCATCAGGCTTTAATTCTCTCAATAAATCTATTGTTTCCAAAACACTTATGTTAAGATTAAAAGATATATAATCCGGGTTCATAATACTTCCTACAGTTTCATCCTCATAGCCCATAAGCTCTCTTACTTCATCCGCATCATCTTGTTCCATATTCATAAGCAGTTTTTCCGCAATCTCCGCATCTACTTCTTCAAGTATATCTGCAATCTCATCATTTGGCATAGCCTCCAAAACCTCAGCAACCTTGGATTCACTTACTGTCTGAAGAATATCTGCCTGTATGTGAGGGTCAATTTCCTCAAGCGTATCTGCAGCCAGATTTTCATCCAAGCTTTCGAAAATTTTAGTTCTATATTCGGAATCCATATCTTCCAAAATGTCTGCCAAATCAGCCGGATGAAGCTTTGAAAGCTTTTTATACGGTACTGCTATCTTTAAATTATCGTTAACCATTTCAAGAGATTCTACGTCATCCCACATTATAATAGTGTCTGACGGTGATTTTCTTATTAAGCCGTAAAAAGCCTTTAAAGCGCCTTCCATACCGAATCTTCTACCAAGGGCCAAAGTTCCGCAATCAACGGCAACTACCCTGAGTTCACCTGCTATTTCTGCAAGCTTTAAATCGTTAACTCTTACAACCTTTTTGCCATTTACATCTACAATCTGTTTATCCAAAAGATTTTTTGAAAGAAGATATGAGTAGGTTCTCGGAATTATATCCTTAACACCCTTTACCTTTGTAAGGACTCTCCCTTTTCCATCTTCAATAAATTGAATGCTTCTGAATTCGTAATTAAAAATTTCTCCATCCTTCTTTACTTCATAGCCGATAGCTCTCGGATAACCTTCTTCAGTAGTAACATAAATATCTGAAAGCTTTCCGATGTTATCTTCAAATTCATCATAAATCTTATTATGAAGGATAGAACTTATAAATACACTTGTTAATTTTTTCATGGATATTCCTCCTTCTGCATATAAAGGAATATCTGTGAAAGAGCTTGTCGAATGCACCTATATAAATAAGGTTCAATTTACGCATCCTCATACAGTAATATATTAACTGATAAAAGGGCATGCCTTTCTATACCTTGGGTATAGATATTCCTCATAATGCCATATTTTATTGTAATTTAACCTATGACCTTGAGGGCCAGCCTCCATTAACAATACACCACCTTCATGGAAATATAAAAGGACCCGTTAGTTTAGATAATTCCATCATCAATAGAATTCCTTTTTATTGGGCATTATTACTACTCTAATTATATTACATGTCTCAGAAAATGCAACCGTATTTAGCAATTTTCAACGATATTTTATTAAATTTGTCTGTTTAGCTGTAATAAATCCTTAATACTATCTCTTAAACTGGTATTTCTCACTATTATATTGAATTACAGATAATATATATAAGGCGGTATTGTTGCCATTATTAATAAAATGCCGTATAATCTTATAGACTTACAAATTTAGAAGGTTAATATTCGTTAATGTGTTTATAGCTTGGCATGGAGCTCTGTATTGAGTTTCATTTTCTATACATCAATATTTTATGAAAATATAATTAGAATGGAGACTATATAAATGAAATTAATTAATTCTTTTTTACCTGTGTGTAAAGAGGACTTAGAAAGCATGAGCATAGAGCAGCTTGATTTTATTGTAGTTAGCGGAGATACATATGTAGACCACCCTTCCTTTGGAGCTGCCGTAATAGGAAGAATTCTTGAAGCTCAAGGTTTTACTGTAGGTATTATTGCTCAGCCCAACTGGAAGACTACTGATGATTTTAAAAGGCTTGGGATGCCTAAGAAAGCATTTCTTGTAACTTCCGGAAATATCGACTCAATGGTTAATCATTATACAGCAGCAAAACGAAGACGCCACGACGATTTGTACTCACCGGGGGGCAAATCGGGCTATAGGCCTGATAGAGCTCTTATAGTTTACTGCAATAAAATAAGAGAGGCCTATAAAGATGCCCCAATAATTGTAGGCGGCATTGAGGCAAGTCTAAGGAGATTTGCTCACTATGATTATTGGGATGATAGTGTCAGAAGAAGCATCCTTATGGACACACGTGCAGACTTGCTCGTATACGGTATGGGCGAGAAGACTATCGTTCAGATTGGAGATATGGTAAGGTATGGTGCCGACATTAGGAGTCTGACCAATCTTCGCGGAACAGCATATATTACTAAAAATATTGATGGTTTAAATAATTATATTTCTGTTCCTTCTTTCGAGGATGTTTCAAATGATAAAAAAGCTTATGGAGAAAGCTTCAAATTGGAATCTTCGGAGCAGGACCCTATTAGAGGTAAAGGGTTAATCCAAAGACACGGCACGGAATTTGTTGTACAAAATCCTCCTCAAGATTCATTATCTGTGGAAGAGATGGATGAGTACTACAAAATTCCTTATGCCAGAACCTATCATCCTATGTATGAAAAATTAGGCGGTATCCCTGCCTTACAAGAAGTTAAATTCTCCATAACAAGTCACAGAGGCTGCTACGGTTCCTGTTCCTTTTGCGCACTTACCTTCCACCAAGGCAGAATAATTCAAAATCGAAGTGCGGACTCTGTCATAGAAGAAGCTAAAATTCTCACTCAAGAAAAGGATTTTAAGGGTTACATTCACGATGTAGGCGGACCAACAGCGAACTTCAGGCACAGAGCGTGTAAAATTCAAGAGGAAAGAGGGACCTGCAAAAACCGTCAGTGTATGTTCCCTTCACCATGTAAAAATCTTATTATAGATCACAAAGAATATCTTGAATTGCTTAGGAAGGTCCGAAAGCTTCCTGGTGTGAAAAAAGTATTTGTGCGTTCAGGTATACGATATGATTATCTGCTATACGATAAGAATAATGAATTTTTCCAGGAGCTTTGCAAGCATCATATAAGCGGACAGCTTAAGGTAGCCCCTGAGCATATAAGCGATAAAGTACTGAAACAAATGGGGAAACCCTCTAGAGAAGTTTATGATAAATTTGCCAAGAAATATTTTGAGATAAATAAGGACTTGAACAAAAAACAATTTCTTGTACCTTATCTTATGTCAAGTCATCCCGGATCGGATTTGAATGCTGCCATAGAACTGGCATTATATATAAAGGATATGGGATATACTCCCGAACAGGTTCAAGATTTTTATCCTACTCCCGGAAGCCTCTCTACTACTATGTACTATACTGGCTTTAATCCTTTAACCGGTGAAAAAGTTTATGTACCAAAAACACAGCATGAAAAAGATATGCAAAGAGCTTTGCTTCAATACAGACTTCCGGAAAACTATCAACTGGTAAAAGAAGCACTGTTAAAAGCCGGAAGAGCCGATCTTATAGGTAAGGGCAGCAATTGTCTCATAGCAGAGTATCCACCTAGAGGAAAAGGTAATACTTCTAATACATTTAAGAGTAAAAATAAAAAACCTGCACAAAGTAAAAGCCGATAAACTTATCGGCTTTTACTTTGTGCCATAGTATTCAAAGCATATTGCAGGACTATGATCCATACAATATCTCCAATTATTTGATTGAATAATATTTGAAAATTAAAGGTTGTTAGAACTATTTCACCCATAGAAATAGAAGAAGCTGCAATTATTAGCATAAGTCCTTTATTATTTGCCACCTTGCGCCCAAGAGCCAAGATGCCGCATATGAGAAAAAACGAAAGCAAAAGCATTTGAAACAGCTTTATGTAAGTATTGTTTACCAAGTATATACAGTAACCGTATTGCTGAGTGCGTTCTATATAGTAATCCATACCAACAATTGAATATATACAGACTGAAAATAATACAACGCTTACTATTATCACATAGTAAAATTTAACACTGTCGCTCCTGTAAAATATGTATAGACTGATAAGTGCCATAACTGGTATTGTCGTCAAATTTAAAAAATTAAAATATTTTAATATGTACAAGAATACAATATTGTCCGAAGCGAAGAGTATAATATTTGAAGCTAATCTAAGCAATTCAAATATTAATATCGCAATTACAGACACCCTCAACTTAGCCGGCCAATGCCTATGAGCTGTATATATACAATTCATACATATTAAAACCAAAAGCATTTGTATAAGAATATATAAATATGATCTCAGCATATCCTTCTCCCTATGAATTACTCCATATATATTTATTAGTTATCATAGGGAAATATTCAGATATTTTTTAATGTGCTTTTATGCTATTCCCAACACTTCAATTCCGCCTTTCTCGCATTCGATTGTAAGCGGAAAATCAGGTCCCCTTTCTCCGTCAATATCGGTAACTATATCTTCATGGCAGTCGATGGTTAGTTTACTACTTTTAAAGTATATGAGAGCATTATTTCCTTCCAAATGTTCTCCTCTGAGAATCTTTATAAGAAGTGTAACTATATCCTTAATCATTGCCGCCTTAATTATTATCACATCTAATAAACCGTCACTCAATGAAGATTTATATGCCAGCTTAAGATTACCGGCTGTTTGTCCATTGAATATTAACATTAGGTACATATCACCATCAAAAAACATTTCTTCAGATTCAACTTTTATCTTAAGACTCCTGAAATTTGGAATCTGCTCAATTCCTTTTATATAGTATGCCAGTTTTCCCATAGTGTTTTTCAAATTTACATCCGTTTTCTGTGAAACATCAGTAAATAAGCCTGTGCTGGCAACATTAATAAAATATTTATTGTTAATTTTGCCCAAATCCAGTCTCCTTGGAGGACTATTTAATATTCTTTCACAAGCTTCTTCCACGTCTTGAGGTATTTCAACCAGTTTTGCAAAATCGTTAGCTGTCCCCATAGGAAGAATACCAATAGGGAGTTCCACCTTCATTTCCTTCATGCAATTAACTGCATTATCAACCGTACCATCGCCTCCGGCGATGAGCACATAGGCATACTGCTCATCAATATCCTGAAAAGCATCGCACAGATTACATCCATGATCTATTCTGAAAGGAACTATTGTATATCCGTGCTTTTGATGCACCATTATAACCTTATCTATATCTGTTATAATTGCATTTTCACCGGAATATGGGTTGTAAATAAATTTAACCTTCTTCATATCTATCCCCTACCACAATTATTTGAACTAATATTATAATTATTATAGTACATGTAAATTATACCACTAACATGACAAAATCCACAAGACAGGTGTCTGCGGATTTTGTCTTAAGTGCTATATCTCATTTAACAGTAAACTTATATTCTAGGGCTTGCCGGCTCGGATATATCCTTTAAAGCAGCTTCGGCGTTATCACTTAATATAGGCTCTACTGCAACATCCCCCAATGCTATCATTCCAACTAGATTACCATTTTCAACTATAGGTAGTCTTCTTATCTGTCTTTCACTCATTATTCTTACAGCATCTTGAGCGTCCTGCTCAGGTGAGCAAAACACTGGGTTTGAAGACATTATGTCTCTTACACTTTGATTTTTATACTCTGTTCCTTTAGCTACGGATCTCAATGTTATATCCCTATCCGTTACTATTCCAACTACCTTACCACCATCGCAAACAGGAACAGATCCTATATCGTATTGACTCATGAGCTGAGCTGCTCTTTCCACTGTATCAGCTACAGATACATAGGCAATATCCTTAGTCATAACGTCTCTTATCTTCAACACTACCACCTCACATCACAAATTTACAGTGAATACTCAAAGCTATATGCTTATTTATTCAACTTATTCACTAAGCTTATTATGTTCATGTGAAGCTATTTATATTTATGTATCTTTTCTTATTTTTTTATAAATTGTAGAAAATATTGCCGCAAGTACTACAATTAATATAATTGGAGCAATAAATTTTAAAGAAAACGGATTATCCAGGTTTTCTCCTGCATATGAGTATGAAATCATTTCAGGAATTATTCCCAAAACTGTTCCAAAAGCAAAGTCTCGATATTTCATTTTTGAAAGTCCTGCTGCATAGCTTAGTGCATCGAAAGGAAAAATAACTCCCAATCTCATAAACAGCATTATCTTGAAGCCATGTTTTTCTATATTATTATCAAGCTTTACAGCTTTGCCTTTCAATAGCTTGTCCGCAATACCTTTTCCCATAATCCTTGATATAAAAAATGCTGTGGTTGCCGATAGAAAGCTTCCTGTTAAACTAATAACAAAACCTAGTACAGGACCATATATACTTCCAGAGGCAATAGAGAGTATTGCTGTTGGCAAAATTAAAATAACCGGCTTCAAAGCACTTATCAATAAAAATATTACGATAGACATATTTCCATAGCTTTGGATAGAGCTTTTGACTTCAGTAATATTGAAATTACTAATGAGGTGCCTGTGTCTAATTAGAAAAAACACTAAAACAATCAAGGCTACAGATAATATTAAAAGCTTTACATTTTTTTCCGAACCTATACTTTTAACTTTTTTCATATCACTCATGAAATACTCTCCTACTAAATTAGTGCAGCTTATTTATATAGAACACATTAAAAGTCTTACATTGTGTCAAGCAAAATATCCAATCTTCACGGATTTTTGAGAAGGCAGAATGTAAAATACTTTTTGTGTTCTATATAGTTCAAAAAGATGTGCTGCTTAACCATTAATAACTTCACCTTAGAAAATGCCGAATGTTCAACGGTTTCTATAAAGTGATAAATTCACATGCAAAATCAGCTTCACACCTCTATATATAACTCTACGAATATAATATTAACACTTAAATTATCAATATACCATAAATATTTATTTAATACTTCAAATAACTCTTAATTATTTGTTAAATTTAGTGTATAATATAAATGATTCATTTTTTAAGCTCTAAGGAATTATTCATATTTTATTCGAGGTGATATTATAATGCACAAAAATGCAATACCAAATCTTTTTACTTTAGGTAATTTATCTTTTGGAATACTTTCAATAATAGCTACCTTTCAAAACGGAGGTAATTTTAAGCTTGCTTGTTTATTTATACTATTGGCAGGTCTTATGGACAGATATGACGGAAGGGTCGCAAGGTTACTTAATGTTTCCAGTGATATCGGAAAGGAATTGGATTCTCTTGCAGATTTAGTTTCTTTCGGCGTGGCTCCATCAGTACTAATATTCTCCATGTATAGACTTGACCAATTCGGTCCCATTGGCTATATGTTAGTGTTATTTTTTCCTGTTGCCGGAGCATATAGACTTGCACGGTATAACTGTACCAGCTTTGACGGTATTTTTATGGGTGTACCTATAACCGTAGCAGGTTCAGTGATGGCTGTATTTGCTTTCTTTACTATACGAAATACTACTCATCACACTTTCCCAATAATTTTTCTTATCGTACTTTCATACTTGATGGTAAGTAAGTTAAAAATAAAAAAGGTTTAACACCTTTTTTATTTTTAACTTTTTTTATTGACTAAGCTTTAATTCATCTTCAATTTCACTTTGAATGTATTGAACGCCCATTTGCTCCTTCATTACATCCGATTTCAATCTGCAATATTCTATATACACAGAATCAGTATATTTAAAAGCAGAAATTATATGATCTATGAGCTTTCCTAACTCATCAACTCTATCTAAAGCGTCTTTTATCTCATCCTTATGGGCAAGTGCCACTCCATTTAGTTCATGTACTCCACCGATAAGCAATCTATATGAATTAACTAACTTACTGAGCAAATCCGCCAGATTATTCATATCTGCATAATAGTTTTCTACTACCTTTCTGTGGGTCAACACCATCACCAAATATAAATTACTTACATCACAAGTATATTCTTAAAGCCGCCAATTATACCATGTAATAATTGTAATATAAGTTGCTTATGTCCTATTACTTACATTAAGCTCCTCACAATTCTTATTAAATTCATTATTATAAGCACCTTGTGCAGCAGATGAATTCACAGCTAGACAGTCTATCAATTCATCTGCTTCATTCTCTATTTTATATGTTATTCGCAGCGGAGCTGTTCCTTCTTCAGCCATAGGGATAGTATAATAGTCCGGATAACTAAAAAACATACCAATTCCTCCCAATTATTTTTCTCATACTAAAATATTCCTCCAATATGAAAATGTTACTGAAATACTTAAGAACCCATGATATCCTTTTTATATTTGTTTCCGGTAGGTGTAGCGGCTATACCGCCCAAGGCAGTCTCTCTATGCTCTGCAGGCATATTTTTTCCTACTCTGTACATAGCCTCTACAACTTCATCAAAGGGTATTATACTTGCTACTCCTGCCAGAGCCATTTCAGCAGAACAAAGTGCATTAACAACCCCCGAAGCATTTCTTTTTGAGCAGGGGCTCTCTACAAGTCCGGCAATGGGATCACAAATTAATCCCATAACATTTTGTAGGGCCATACCTGCTGCATGTAAGCTTGCTTCGGGCGATCCACCCATCATTTCAACCAACGCAGCTGCAGCCATTGCTGCTGCAGAGCCGCACTCAGCCTGACACCCGCCTTCAGCGCCTGCTACAGTGGCATTTTGAGATATTATTGCCCCTACTTCTCCAGCAGTAAACAAGCCATGAATTATAGCTTCTTCTCCTTTATCACAGCTCTCTGCTGCAGTTATAAGGGCAGCGGGGATGATACCGCAGGAACCTGCGGTAGGGGCTGCAACTATTTTCCCCATAGATGCATTAACTTCTGCGCAGGAGAAAGCTCTGCACATAGCTTTTAGTATAGTATTTCCCAAGATGGTATTTCCGGTTTTTATATACTTATTAATTCTAAAAGCTTCTCCACCAATCAATCCTCCTACAGAAGTACTTATACTGTCAACTCCATATTCGGCAGCTGACTTCATTACCTCAAGTCTTTTCTTCATCCTGCTAAAGATAACCTCTCTGCTCTTTCCAAAGCTCATTTCTCTTCTGATCGAGTACTCATATATAGGTATGTTTTCCGTTTTGCATATTCTTAACAGTTCTTCACCGGATACTGCCATCAGTATTCCTCCCCCTTTAGCGGATTTATTACCCTCATTCCTGAAATAGCTTCTATTGCGGTAATTCTTTCTTCAAGCTCTTCAGATATTTCATTATCACATTCAAATATCATAGTTGCTCTTTGGCCCTTATCACTTCTGAAAACCTTCATAAAGGCAATATTTACATCAGCTTCAAACAATATGGCCGTAACCTTCGAAACTACTCCGGGTACATCTTTATGCTTTATTATAATAGTTGGATATTCTCCCGTAAAATCTACCCTATCTCCGTCAATATAGTTTATAACTACACTGCCGCCTCCGATAGATGCACCGATAATATCAGTTATTCTGCCATCCTCTCTTGTTATGACGAATTCAACGCTATTTGGATGAGCTTCGGGCAAATTTACTTCTCCGAAGGATATATCCATTCCGCTGTTGGCAGCAATTTTAAGAGAGTGTCTTAATCTCTCATCCCAAGGATCCATACCCATTATTCCTGCAGCTAAAGCTTTGTCTGTACCATGTCCTTTATAAGTCCTGGCAAAAGATCCATGCAGCAGAAACTGAACTTTTACTATGGGTCCTCCAGCTATTATAGCTGCCAGTTTAGACAATCTTGCGGCACCCGCAGTGTGAGAGCTTGACGGTCCAATCATAACGGGTCCAATAATATCAAATACACTGTAGTTCTTCATATTTTCCTCCTTATATTCCTCTGAAATTTATAAGGCTAATCTCATCATATAGTTATCCGATATGTACATGCAATTCATTATTATATACCCAAGCAATGCAATATGTATAGTATTTATCATATATAAAATAATAAACCCTTTCACAAAAACAAAAATACCATGACAAAATATATGATTATTTTGCCATGATATTTATCAATTGCTTTTACATTGAATAGTCTTAATATTTATAGAAGCAGCTTCCTCCGATAAACTCTCTTAAAATGGAATTTTCAGGTACAAGTTCCATGTCTACTTCTTTAAAGAAACTAAGAAAACTCTTAAGCTTACCTGCATCATAAAAAGCGGGACTGTCACTTTTTACCTTAGAAAGCTCCTCGATAGCAAACTTCTTTAGTACACATAATTCATATACTAAAGTTGAATTGAACATGACATCACATTCTTCCTGAAAGGTGAAAATATTCTTTTCTTCTCCCCTTCTTATAGAAGGCCACATAGTAAGTGTCTTCTCACCACCATAACCTCTTGAAAGGAAATCTCTTACTATTCTTCTAATAATTCGCACGTCTGTAGTTGCAATTCTATTGTGATCATCCAGATTAAGCTGAGTGAGAGCACTTATATATATTTTAAATTTACTTTCCGGTGAAATAGTGGATGTGAGCAAATCATTCAATCCGTGGATACCTTCTATTACAATAATTCCGTTTTTCGGTATACACAATTTTTCCCCGTTCCACTCTCTTTTTCCAGTTTTAAAGTTAAAGGTTGGAATTTCAACTTCATTTCCTTCCATGAGCTCATTTAAATGCCTGTTGAAAAGCTCCAAGTCAAGTGCATACAAGGATTCAAAATCGGGACTTCCTTCTTCATCCAACGGAGTATGCTCTCTGTCCACAAAGTAATCGTCCAAGGATATTGGTATAGGCATATGCCCATTAACTCTGAGCTGTATTCCTAATCGCTTGGCAAATGTTGTTTTACCGGAGGATGAAGGTCCGGCTATCAATACTACCTTTACTTCCTTCCTATCATTGATCATATCTGCAATATAGGCAATCTTTTTTTCATGCAGTGCCTCAGCAACACGTATTATATTGATTATGTCTCCATTTTCCACCTTATCATTTAAAGAGCCTACATCTCCCACCCCTAAAATATTACCCCATTGTTCCGTTTCATAAAATATTTTTGAAAGCTTCTTTCTCTCAATAAAAGTTGGAATCTCCATTGGGTTTTCTTCTGCAGGGAATCTTAGTAAAAAGCCTGGTTCATAGAACATAAGATCAAATACCTTTGCCTCTCCCGTAGAACTGGCCATAAACCCGTAAAAGTAATCATATCTCCCCTCAATTTCATAGAGCTTGAATCTCTGCATATCTACATGCCCAAGCAGGCTTACCTTATCAGCCATACCATAGCTCATAAAAATCCTTACAGCTTCTTCCTTGGATACATATATTTTATTAATGGTTATATTTTTATAGATAATTTCCTGCATCTTCTTTTTAATTTTAATGATATCTTCACTATCAAGAGCCGGGGTCTTGTGTATCTCACCGAATATGCCTTTGCTTAATGAATGCTCTATGGTTACCTTAGCTTCAGGAAAAAGATCGTAAACAGCCTTAATCAATATGAATTGAAGCGTCCTCACATATGCCTTCATTCCAATCCTGTCTGTTATATCAATTGCTTCAAAGCTGCCTTCCTCATTGAGTTCACTTGTTAATTCAACATAATTATTATTAATTTTCCCAAGCATTAACGGTACTTCATTGCGTAAATTATGTTTTGTTATTATATCAATAACTCTTGTACCTTTTTCTACTTCTATATATCTTCCATCCTTAAGTGCCAATCTTAATCTATCCACTTATTCACCCGTCCTTCCTTATGCAATATAAAAATGAGACATAAACAGCTTCATTTCATTTAGGCGATTTAAAGTATGAAGTTGTGTATATTTATATTATACTTTAAAAACAGTTACTGTGCTAATTTTTACTTTTTATATAGAAAGTAAACATCTAATCCTCTTCAACTGTCTCATAAATCCTTGGAAATTGGATACTTTTTGACAACTGAAGGTGAAGATATTTATTACTTTCTATATAATTATCAACTATACTTTTTAACTACTACTCATAATTTTTGATTTTTATGAAAAAATATACCTTATGGGGTAATTAACCACGAATTTAAAGTTCTCAAAAATTATTAGGAGTATAGGTGATATAATGTTTATAGTTTTGCTTCGTACAATCATTCTTTTTATTGTAGTTGTGGTTTCTTTGCGAATAATGGGTAAAAGGCAAATCGGTCAACTGCAGCCCTATGAGCTTGTAGTTGCAATAATGATATCGGAATTGGCATCTTTGCCTATGCAGGACACCCGTATTCCTCTTATTCACGGTGTAATACCTATAGTTACATTATTGGTTATTCAGATTTTTATATCATTAATTGAACTGAAAAGCAGTAAAGCGCATTCTCTAATTGACGGAAAACCATGCATTGTAATAAATAAAGGAAAACTTGTTATATCGGAATTAAAAAATCAAGTATTTACCGTTAATGATCTGCTTGAGGAATTAAGGATAAACGGATATTTTAATATTGAGGATATTGAATATGCAATTTTAGAGACTAACGGCCAGTTATCTATTGTGCCGAAAGGTGATACTGAACCAGTGATAAAGAAGGATTTGAATATAAAATCATCACCTAAATCTATTCCACTTACCTTAATTAATGAAGGGCGGATTATTAAGGAAAATCTCAAGCTTTTGAGTAAAAATGAAAATTGGCTGAAAAGTGAGCTGAAAAAACAAAAGATTAAATCGGAAAAAGATGTGTTCCTGGCTTTGATGAGTACAGAAGGCAAGCTCTATATACAGGATTATTCCAGCGGTAATCAAAAAAGCAAAGAGGTGGATTTATGAGAAATGTATGGATTTCTTTAGGTGTATTTGTTGTTATGCTTGCAGGAATGTTCTTCTCACTAAGCTATCTTAACAAAAGCTGTGCTAAGATAGAAAGTGATTGTGCAAAGCTTGAACAGCTATTGGACGAAGAAAAATGGGATGAAGCCTATGACCTTTCCAATAAGCTTTTTTATGACTGGGAAAAAAAATCTCAAATAATGCCTGTTTTCGTAAATCACACAGAGATAGATGCTTTAAATAACGAAGTGTTAAAGCTGACTCAATATGTAAAAACGCGGAGTAAGGATGAAGCTCTTGCTTCTACCCACTCGGTGAAATTCTATGCCAAAAACATACAATTTCTTCAAAAGGTCAATTTGCAAAATATATTCTAATGATTTTGCTCATAAAATACACCTTCGAAAATAAAATTCTTCGAAGGTGTATTATTTCACTTACAGATATTTTCGGATTTTCAAAACATCCTCATCCGTGCATTCTTCTTTTCCATATCTTGCCTTATGATATATTTCCGTTACTTCACTGCAGCTTTCATGTCTCAGCAGCTCTATTTTATTCTGAAGTTCACCGGCTGTGTTATACCGTTCAGGTTCAATACCTTTATGTTTATATTTCTTAACGAACTTTTTATAGAAGCCTCTTATTTTCTTTCTGTTGGAAAACTTAAAATTTTCCTCTAAATTTCTCTTTAGCTCTTTAACTTTTGTAATAATTCTGCTTTCAGGGGCTTTGTCAAAAACGAATTCTCTTTTCTCTTTTCCATTGCTTTTTTTACCAAAATATACATGCCAAATATCCTTTAAATTAAGTACAGCTCTCCATAAAAAATAAATTATTACTATGGAGGAAATAATAATTATTACTGCTATAAAAACAGTAGTGATGATTTTCAAAACATTGTTACTATAGCTTCCGGGATTCATTTGAGACAAAGGATTGTCAGTATTACTTTTACTTACATTTTCAACTTTCACCGGAGGCGTTACTGTACCCGCATTGAATGAAAAGCCATGGAACAATGAATCCATCAAGGATAAGGCTCCGCTCTTCCACAAAACTATACTTACAAGTGATATAAAAACAG
The DNA here is from genome assembly GCA_023417975.1 of Bacillota bacterium. Classification (GTDB taxonomy): domain Bacteria; phylum Bacillota; class Clostridia; order Clostridiales; family Clostridiaceae; genus JAEZDX01. Next base: position 11,905 of record JAEZDX010000254.1, on the reverse strand, counting down.
TAAGAAATACTATTACGTAGTTTGATACTTTTTTCATATGCTTGGCAAGCATATTTGCATAATCCTCTTCCCAAGTCAAAAAGACATCTCTTCTCGTTATATGATAGTATATAAGAAGACATATAATATCAATTACCGCTAGGATTGTTATCATTCTGTTTACAGGTGCCGGCTGCCACTCCATATTGGATGAAACCACAAAGCTTGACGCAAGCACCCCTGCATTCAGCAGCATTGAACCCATGCCCATAAAACTCACATTTTCCTTGCTTCTGCTCTTAAAATATTTCAAAAATGTAGGGATCAGCATTGCTGCATATACTATTTTCTGAGAATTATACGGAAACAGCAAGCAGCCTATTAAAATTATTAAGGAATTTACCCCGAAGAACAACTTGTTGTCAGAAATATTTCTATTTGAATATACTATAATCAGTACGCCTAAAAAAAACATAAAACCTTCATACATTGCTCTTTCTCCGTTAAGCCCATATATGACCATGGATAACGGTATATAAAACAAAATAAAGTTAATCCATACCTCAAGCAGTTCAGCACAAATGGTTTTATTTTTATTACGATACATCCAGCTTTGCGGAGTTTTAATAACCATATAATCTTCTTCCATTAGTACTGTACCTCCCATAAATATAGCTGTTCTATTCCTTCCGGCGGCAAATTTTTGTCATCTTTTTTAGGTAAAATCCATTTCACACTAAAACCTTGCATTTGCTTTTCCATATATTCTTCAATGATATCATTTTTATAATAATGAGATATAAGTAATATAATTCTGTCTTTCCTTTTTAAAGTTATTTCTTCATTAATCAAGTCTATTAACGGAACTTTTGTATTGCCTATGTGCAGCAGTGAAAGTGCTTCATATATCTCAATATTTTTATTTAGAGTACTTGCTCCCTGGACCATTATCTTTGAACCGTTTATTACATCAGCGCCATTAGATATTACTTCTACATTGATACCCTGATTAATAAACTTAGCAGAAATTGAAGCAGCTATACTTATAGACTCTTCAATCAATTCTTCATCATCAAAATCATTGAATTTCTCCACGTTCAACAGTATAGTTACACCACCGCTGCAGGTACTTTCATATTGATTTACTTTCAATTGAGAACTCCTTGCCGTAGCCTTCCAATTCACGTTCTTCATGCTGTCGAAGGAATTATACTCCCTTATACCTCTCAGCTGAAAAGGATCTTCAATAAGATTTCTCCTTGTTATAACCTCTCCATTTATTTTATTAAACACTATGTCCATCTGTTCTGTACTTATCAACCTTGGATATACATAAAGTTCCGAACCATTGCTGATTTTCTTTAACATTCTTGTGTCACTGAAAAGGTCTCCGCTGTTTAATTCAATCTGCTCAATATTATAATATCCTCTTTTTACCGCCTTAATGTCATAGCTTTTTGTAAGCCTTTCATATGGCAGCATAAAGAAAACATCCTTTCTATAATTATCCTTTGACACCTCTGCCTCAGAATCATCAAAATAGCTTATCCCTCTTGATAGGTCATACTTAACACCAATCCACCATAACGGTATAAATTTTTTGTTTGTAATGGTAAGTGTAAGCTTCAAAGCTTCTCCTTTGAAAACTTCACTACAGTCAAATTTCAAATTTGCACTTACCTTATCAAAACATTTACGTATATATATTTCTCTCTGTAGAAAATAAAAAAGGAAAACTACAGAAAATATTAGAATTATTCTCATACTAATCCCCTATCTTTTTGCCTTAATCCCATTTTTCAATAGGTACTTCAACTTCACATACTATTTCATTGAGAATTGACTGAGCCGTAACCGACTTTAACCTTAAGCTGTCCTTTATTATTATCCTGTGCGAGAGAACATAGGGCAGCATTACCTTAACATCTTCAGGAACCACATATTCTTTATTATTAATTGCCGCATAGCATTGGCACGCCTTAAGCAGTGCAATAGAACCTCTTGGGCTTACTCCCAATATGACGCCTGGATGCTCCAAAGTCTTATTTACTATTTTCAGCATATACTCCATTATTTCATCACTGACAAAAACCTCACCGTAGCTTTCTCCAGCTTCAATGAGTTCCTGTTTGGTGCAAACCTCTGTAAGCTCATCTATAGGGTTATTTCTAATAAATCTCTTTAAAATATCCTTTCCTTCCTCCAAAGTTGGATATCCCATATTAACTTTTACAAAAAATCTGTCTAACTGAGCTTCAGGAAGCGGGAAGGTACCTTGATTCTCAACAGGGTTTTCAGTAGCCAATACAAGAAATGGCTTGTCCAGAATATATGTATTGCCTTCTATTGTAACCTGCTTTTCTTCCATGCACTCCAATAAGGCAGACTGAGTTCTCGGAGTTGCTCTATTAATTTCATCTCCAAGTAATATATTTGTAAATATAGGTCCCTGCCTAAAAACAAATTCACCAACCTTCTGATTGAAATAGTTAATTCCCGTTAAATCTGAGGGAAGCAGATCAGGAGTAAATTGCACTCTCTTAAATTCTCCGCCGATAGACTTGGCAAGCGCTTTAGCCAGCATAGTTTTACCTGTGCCCGGAACATCCTCTATAAGTACATGTCCACCACAAATTATGCTTGTAACAATAACATCCACTATTTTTTCTTTTCCTACTATAACTTTATTTATGTTTTCTCTGATTCTCACTGCCAATTCACTTATTTCTTTACACTTCACTTCTATCAATTCCTTTCTAGCTCTGTAAAATATATATTAATTATATCAAATATTTTCTATATTATATAACTTTATATAAATTGGTTATTGTTTAATATTACTTAAGCCTTCTTTCACTTAGTATAATAATCCAATCCCTCCGCTTTACTTACACACCATCTGTCCTCTTGCTTTACTATGTGGAGCTTATCAAACGTTGGAGGTGTGCTGCCGCCGGAGGTGGTCCAATAAAATTTGATAGTAACCTCGTAGGAACCATCTTTTAGCTTTTTCTTGTCAGTTACCTCATAGCCATCCACCCAAGGGCTGGACCCTCCAATTATCCAAAAGCTTTCTTCCGCTTTACCCCATAAATGCTCCAATTTATTCTTCAAATTATCGCAAAGCACCGAATACATAAAAACACCATTCCTCGTTTTCCTTGCCTTTACCCATAATTCAATAACTTGTTCCGGGCTCACAGCCCCAAATTCATCCAATGCATCCTTAAAAAAGCTTACTTGAGCTTTGTACTGCTGAACGGTGATAGGTTCACTATAGTCTTTCTTTACACAAATACTTTCACTATAAACCTGCACCTTCTCTGCCGCCGTCAAGGAAATGAATGCTGTCAGTATCGATATTACCGTTATTCTCTTTAATATTTTTTTCATATACCTTCACTCCTGCCTTATATGTCAAAAAAATATTTCTCCTATTAATATAGTGTCTCTATATGCTATCTTTATTAATTAAACTTATGGGCATGACTCCATAACCCTCATAAAAGCCAAGGATTTTCCAACAAAGGAAAGACGCCGTGTATAAACATATTTTCATATGCCATATACACAGCGCCTTCATATTATTTTATTAATAATATATCTATTTCTCAATATAATTCATAACATGTTTTATTACCATGTTAATACTTCCGTCTCCGTTTCTTTGAATCTCGAACTTGCTGTTATCGTGATATGTCTCCTCATTAATATAAAGATCTATTTCCTTATCAATTTTCAATCTTACTCTCTTCAGCCTTTTCTCAACCCACTGCTTATCTACGGGAAGTTGTTCTTCCAGTCCCTGAGCAGCAATAAAATCAACAAAAGACTTTTTTTCCGACTCATTTTCAAAAATATTATCGGATAACTGTCTTATATCTATACTGTCCTCATCCCGTAGACTTTTCTTTACAGTGCTCCTTATATTTTCAGCTTTTACCGCATCATTCACAGCGTTGGACCGAGTCCAGCTCTCAGCTGCATTTAAAAAGCTTTTTGTTAAATCTCTTCTGTTATTTACTAAAGTGCAGCCCAAAAAACTGTTCAGAAAATATTTTGCACCGTACTCGTCACCTTCACCTTTTTTACCCTGCTTATCAATTACCATTAAGTTAAATTCTTCATCTTCTATTAAAGGTTTGATAAAGGCACATTTTTGAACCTTCTGTGAGCTCACCGGAAGCCCGGTAGTCTGAGGTACTATTTTAATATTCATTTTATTGTCTAGAAATTCCACTTTGTGCGTATAGTTCTTTACATAGTCCATCTTAAATATTCCAAGCATTGGGCCGAACTCCGTAGAAAAGGCTACTACCATCAAATCGCAGGATGGTATACTATTGTTTGTTTTTATCAAACTGAATAAGTTTCTTGCCAATTCCTTTGATATTTCCAAAAGACTGTTTTGTCCATTTAAAAATTCTTGAGTAATCTCCTTAACAATTCCTCTGCCGGAATTAAAAAGAGCATATTTAAGCTCTTCGTCTTTCAATGCTCTTTCTATATGCCTTAAAATAAATTTATGTACTTCATCTGTAAGCTCTAGAGTAAATTCATTTAAAATAGGCTCATCGGAATTAATGTCAAGGATGTGTACCACTGCCTCCATGATGCTTATTTCATTAATGTATTCCATAGTGTGTCACCCCTGGATTAACGTTAATATTTACTTATATAAACTTCTTAACAGCCCTCGGGTTATACTTATAGCATAGCTCAATAAGCTTTTCATCCGGTACAAAAATCAGCTGTACTCTGTTTTCTCCGCCTGTAATCATTGCAACATACAGCTTAGCTTCGGAAGTTGTGGGATAAACCTTCAATACTTTCTCAGGCTTATTTCCGAAATCCCTAACAGGATCACTTTCAAGAGGAGCTAAAAGTTCTATATCTTTAACATTAAAGCTTAAAACTCTCTTTCTTGACTTCATCTCTATTATTTTATCTACATCGATTTCACCGTTGGTAAAATCATATTCATACTCAACATATAGTTTCTTCTTGAGAAAAAACATACCTACTGCGATAGCTATAAAAAGCAATCCTTCTATAAATAAGGACGAACCTACCATCATGACCCCTAATACTCCTACTGCATAAGTTCCCCCATTTGCTATAGAATACACTGTAGTTTTTCGAGTAGTTACCAATTGCTCATAAAAATTGTCCATTAAATCCACCAAACCTTTCAAAATTCATATATTCTTAATCATAGCCTAATATAATTTAATATTGTTTAAGGATATGCTATACTTGTTAATTATATCAAAGTTTTTATTTTGTAGTCAAAGTATTAATTATATTATTCTCACATATTTTTTATTCGGATGAGGTGTTATTCATGAAAGAGCTTGAAACAAGAATTTTGGATATCGATGTAGACTTTATAAGATTGAAAATGATACAAATTGGTGCACTTAAGGTTAAAGCCGAAAATCAAATCAATAATATTTTCGATTTCCCTGATAGGCGTCTCCTAAGTAAAAAGGGTTATGCCCGAGTGCGTGTAGTTGATGATCTATTGGAGAAAAAGCAAGTATGTTATATGACCACAAAAAAAATGCTTAGCCAGGATAAGTTCAAGGTTATGGAGGAACATGAAATTGTTGTAGATTCTTCAAAGGAAGCTATAAATATTTTCAACGCCTTAGGTTTAGAACTTGTTCAAGCTGTGAAAAAATATAGGGAAAGCTATAAATTCAAAAATACTCTTGTAGAGATTGATATAAACGATGAAAGCTTCTGCCCTTTCCCTTACATTGAAATCGAAACCATGTACGAGGAAGAATTGGAAGAAATTGTTAAGTTTCTCGGCTATACTATGTCCGATACCGTTTCAAAGACTATATATGAAATATTGGGCGAACGCGGCTTTACTTCAGGCTTATAACCTTCCTCGTCCACAGTAAGATAAAATAAATTTAAAAAAGGTATTGACTCCGGCATTAGAAATGATATAATAACTAATGTCGGCGTTGCCCAATAGCCAAATTGGTAAGGCACCTGCCTCTGGAGCAGGCACTGTGTTGGTTCGAGTCCAGCTTGGGCAGCCATTTAAGGACTTGCTAAGTGCGGTCTTTTTTAATTCTTTTGTCGACACACGATAAAAACGTGTTATAATTACAATTATGATGCCCAATAGCCAAATTGGTAAGGCACCTGCCTCTGGAGCAGGCACCGTGTTGGTTCGAGTCCAGCTTGGGCAGCCAAAAGAACTTGAATATTCAAGTTCTTTTTTATTGAATCTTAGAGCACTGTTTTAAATACTTTCCACTTGACGTCATATTTTTAATAACATATAATATAGTAAATTATAAACTTAATATAGTACCTTGATAAGGAATAGTAATATGCTAATCTGCTGCAGAGAGCTGCTGTATGGTGTAAAGCAGTGCGGAGGATATATGAACTCGCCTTGGAGTATGCTTGATGAAGTTATTTAGTCATGCACGGGAGATGCCCGATATAGTAAACAAGTGAGGCTTTGGCCTAATTAGAGTGGTACCGCGGAAGTGTCTTTCGTCTCTTAACGAGATGAAAGGCTTTTTTATTTTTAAATATAAACTTAAGGAGGATTATTATGGCCAGATACAATACAGATATAGACAGAAAATGGCAAAAAAAATGGGAAGAAACTGAAATTTACAAATTTGATGAAAGTAGGACGGATAAGAAGCTTTATGTTCTTGAAATGTTCTCTTACCCCTCAGGCAGTAACCTTCATGCTGGTCATTGGTTTAACTACGGTCCTGTAGATTCATGGGCAAGAATGAAGAGAATGCAGGGGTATAATGTATTTCAGCCTATGGGCTTTGATGCTTTCGGGCTTCCTGCTGAAAATTATGCAATTAAGACTGGAATTCATCCTAAGGATTCCACATTAAAGAATATAGATACAATGGAAAAGCAGCTAAAAGCTATGGGTGCCATGTTTAATTGGGATAATGAGGTTGTTACTTGCATGCCCGACTATTATAAATGGACTCAATGGTTATTTTTAAAGCTCTTTGAAAAAGGCTTGGCTTATAGAAAGAAAGCTCCTGTTAACTGGTGCCCAAGCTGCAACACTGTTTTGGCAAACGAACAGGTTTTAGACGGTGCTTGTGAAAGATGCGGCACTGAAGTTACAAAAAAAGATTTAACTCAGTGGTTCTTAAAAATCACTGACTATTCCGAAGAGTTATTGACTAAGCTGGAAGATCTGGATTGGCCTGAAAAGACTAAATCCATGCAAAAGCATTGGATTGGTAAATCCACCGGCTCAGAAGTTACCTTCAAGGTAGTGGACAGCGATGTTTCCTTTGATGTATTCACAACAAGAGTAGATACGTTATTTGGAGTTACTTATGTAGTTTTAGCTCCTGAAAGTCCTCTTGTAGACGAATTGACTACGGAAGGAAATAAAGCAGAGGTTGAAGAGTATAAGGCTGCAGCAAAAAAACAGACTGATATCGAAAGACAATCAGTTACAAGAGAAAAGACAGGAGTATTTACCGGTGCTTATGCTATAAACCCTATAAACGGAAGAAAAGTTCCTATTTGGACTGCAGATTACGTTCTTGCTACTTATGGTACAGGAGCAGTTATGGCGGTACCTGCCCACGATGAAAGAGACTATGCTTTTGCGCAAAAATATTCTCTTCCTATTGAGAAAGTAATTGACGGCGGTACAGATGAGTTGTTCACTGAAGATGGAATTCTTGTTAATAGCGGTGATTTCAACGGACTTACATCTGAACATGCAAGAGAGGCTATTGTAAATAAGTTAGCTTCAGAACACCTAGGCGGTAAAAAAGTTAATTATAGATTAAGAGATTGGCTTGTATCAAGGCAAAGATATTGGGGCGCTCCAATTCCTGTAGTTCATTGTGAAAAGTGCGGAATAGTAGCCGTTCCGGAAAAGGATTTGCCTGTTGAACTACCTTATGATGTTGAATTTGCACCTGACGGTAAGTCACCATTGGCAAAAAGTCACGATTTTATGCATACCACATGTCCGCATTGTGGAGGAGAAGCTTTACGTGACCCTGACACACTGGATTCTTTTGTTTGTTCTTCTTGGTACTATTTAAGATACCCTGACAACAAAAACAGTGAAAAGGCTTTTGACAGTGATACAATAAACAAAATGCTGCCGGTAGATAAATATGTTGGCGGTCCTGAGCATGCTTGCATGCATCTTCTCTATGCTCGATTCATAACTAAGGCATTGAGAGACATGGGCTACTTGAATTTTGATGAGCCGTTTATTTCATTAACGCATCAAGGCTTAATCCTAGGTCCTGATGGCCAGAAAATGAGTAAATCAAAAGGAAATACAATATCACCTGACGATTATATCAATTTATATGGTTCTGACGTATTCAGGGTATACCTTATGTTCGGTTTTGCTTATGACGAAGGTGGAGCTTGGAGTGACGACGGTATTAAATCTATAGCCAGATTTATTGACAGAGCCGAAAGACTGCTGGACAATGCAATTGACATTATTAAATCCGGCGAGGGTAAGTCTACTATAGATAAAGCAGAAAAGGAATTGAATTTCTGGAGGCATACAGCAATTAAAGGAGTAAGCGAAGATTCCGATAAACTCCAGTTTAATACAGCAATTGCAAGAATGATGGAATATACTAACGCGTTCTCAAAATATCTAAGTGAGGGTGTTAAAAATCCGACTTTCTTAAAAGGCGCTGTAGAAGACTATATAAAGCTTATCGCTCCTTTTGCACCGCATTTTTCAGAGGAAATGTGGAATGAAGTTAATCCTTCTGAAGACCTAAAGGCTTATTCAGTTTTCAACCAACCTTGGCCTGCATTTGATGCTTCCGCACTTATAAAGGATGAGGTGGAGATTGCAATTCAAATCAACGGAAAGGTTAAGTCCAAAATAATGATTCCTACTGATTTTAATAATGAGCAGATAAAGGCTGCGGCTGTTGAAGAAGCGAGTATAAAAGCTTCTGTTGAAGGAAAGACTATTGTTAAAGTCATAGTCATAAAAAATCGTTTGGTAAATATAGTAGTTAAGTAAATTGTAATTTTATGAAAGGCACCTTATCGGTGCCTTTTGCAACTGTATTATTTTTATATACAGTATTGCAAAATACCCAAAGGGGGTATATAATGAAATTACAAAATTTATAAATAATAATTATTATTAAGAAGGTGATTAAATGAATACTGTAAATATAAGCGAGGAAGCTTACGGGGAATTCAAAACATTTCTGCAATCCAATGATATCAGTGATTTGAACATAAGAATTAACTTTGCAGGCAACAGCTGCAGCGGCCCTGTTTTTAATATATCCGTTGATGCTCCGAAGGATGGCGATGTTGTTGAAAAGGTTAATGATATAACCTTTATAGCTGAAAAAGATATAGTTGAAGAATTTGGCGGCTTCATACTATTATCAACTGAGGAAAATGACGGAAGAGGCCTATCTTTAAGACCTGTAATAGAAAGTGAAGGCGGCTGCAGTTCATGCCCGGGCTGCCATTAATAAATAAATTATAAAGTTGTTCTTTACACATATTTTCTGCATATAAAGGCATAGATTTTTTCCTGAAATTTATGTGCAGTAAGATAAAATTCCGGCAGACTTACTTCTGTTAATACAGCCTTAAGTCATACCGGAATTTTTTCAGTTTTCTCTAAACTTTTCTATAGTCTTTTGAGTAGTCTGAAGTAAATTATTTAGCTCAGCCACTTCGCCTTCTTCAATAAGTTTATTCAGCGTATTTTGAAATCTCGTGTATTCTGCCATTTTTCCCATAGAAGAAAGTGTCAGTATATTATTCATTATATCGGATATCAAATCGGATTTGACTTCAAATAGTTTCTGCGCATCCATTATTTCGTCTTTTATCTCTAGCATCTGTTCATCAAGTGTAAATGCTGAATCCGCTGCAGACTTAAGCTTCAATCTGATATCTTCAGGAATATCCTGTTTGTATTTATAATTCAGTGAATGTTCAATTGTTGCCCAAAAATTCATTGCAAGTGTTCTTATTTGAAATTCTGCCAGTATATCCTTGGGTCCCTCTGCCATATTCACCTGATATTTAAGCACCATATGATAGCTTCTGTAGCCGCTGACCTTAACATTGGTTACGTAATCTTTCTCGTAAAGAACATGCATATCTTTTCTCTTTCTGATAAGCTCAACTACCTTCTCTATATCATCAACAAATTGGCACATTATCCTTATACCGGCTATATCCTCCATTTCATATTGAATTCTATCTATAGGAATATTAAACTTGTTTGCCTTTTCAAGTATGGATGCAACCTCCTTAACTCTTCCTGTAACAAATTCAATGGGAGAATATTCATTTTTTCTTCGGTACTCCTTTCTGATGCTCCTGAACTTTACCTTTAATTCTTCAACAGCTTGTTCATAGGGGCTCAAAAATGTTTTCCATTCCTTTATTGCCATATATACCACCCTCAGAAATTTAATGCCAAAATATATTATAGCATTAAATATAAATTATTGTACAATTATATTTTAAAATTTGATTTTTAGTAAGGTTATACATTATAATTAAAAAAGACAGCTAATTAATAATAATCTATGTGACTCTGTAACATAGTAAACATAGAGGAGTGAAACAATGGATAACAACGAAAAAACTTCAAATCTTTTCTCTGATTTAGAGCATTTAGGGTTTAATGACATTGATAAGCTTGATCTTTATGGGAATAAAGCTAAAGAAGAGGAAAAAATTTCTCCAAAGGAGACCGAAGAAGATAAAGAAAAAAGTCTGCTTTATGACAAAGAAGTTATTTGTCCTGTGTGCGGCGTAAGATTCAATGTTCGTACTGTGAAAGCTTCTGCAGCCCGAACCGTAAAAAAGGACAGTGATTTATTTATCAGATATTCAAACATCAATCCATATTTTTATGATGTATGGCTGTGCAACAGCTGTGGTTACTCCGCCATGAAGAGAGACTTTGAACAAATCAAAGAGCATCAAAAAGAGAGTGTTAATAAGAGCATATCAAACAGATGGAAAGGCAAAAAGTATCCTGATACCTACGATGTTGATATAGCCATCGAAAGATATAAGCTTGCGTTATTAAATTATGTAGTAATAAATGCTAAAAACAGCAGCAAAGCTATGACTTGTTTAAAAATAGCTTGGATGTACAGATTGAAAGAAGACGAGGCTAACGAACAGTCTTTTCTTAAACAAGCCCTAGAAGGTATGGAAAATGCATACTTTAATGAAGATTTCCCCATCTATGGTATGGACCGTTTTACAACAATGTACTTAATCGGAGAGCTTTGTCGAAGAACTGGTGAAGCAGATAAAGCAATGCAGTGGTTCAGTAAGGTTATAACCAACCAATCTGCTGCCCCAAGATTAAAGGATTTGGCAAGAGATCAAAAGGATTTGATAAAGTTGGAACAAAACCAGACAGATATGAGTTTAACAGATGTTTCAGAAAAAGAAAAATCCGCCGAACCTCCAAAAAAGAGCTTTTTTAAATCCCTCTTTGGAGGAAATTAATATAACTGAGCATATATTTACATTATTAATTAAGGATTTTCCACTGCGACGCCGTGAAAAATCCTTTTTAAAACAATCACTATTTTATCAATCCTCTGTGAGCACTTTAACTACCTTTACAACTCTCTCATCTACTACTCTATATATTATTTCCAAGCCTTTTCTTTCTCCTTCAATAATACCTGCGGTTCTAAGCTTTTGAAGATGCTGCGACACCGTTGATTGGGGCATATTAAGGCAGTTTTGCATATGACCTACATTGCATCCTCCGTTTTCCATAAGTCCTCTCACTATACACAATCTAACAGGATGCGCCAGTACTTTTAGCATTTCACATATATCTTCCAACTGTTTATAATTAAAATCCATCATAACCCTCACTAAAAAACGATTTTTTCCTGTGAAAATA
>JAEZDX010000113.1 GCA_023417975.1 Bacillota bacterium | reverse complement strand
GCATATAGCTGTGTCAAATATGCTCCCTGCCCCCATACTTCCGCCTGCAATCAGAATATGGAATTTATCCGGATCATAGCCATTTTTAAGCTTAGCCTCCCTTTTATTTCCATGCAGCTTAAAGGCTGACTTAACAGGTAGCCCCATAGGAAAAATCTTTTCCTCCGGTATTTGTTTTTTCGTAAATTGAGAAATCAGGTCCTTATGAGGTATAAAATAGTAATCTAAAGCTGTCTCTTCCCACATAGGTGAATAGGTATAATCGGTAATAATTGCTGATGTTACTGCATTAAGACCAAATTTTTTCTCAATCTGAGTTACTGTTTGCCCTGCAAAAAGGTGGGTGCAAACTATTATATCCGGCTTTTCTTCTCTTATTATTGAATTAAGCTTAGGTGCATATAGAGAATTCAATCTGTAAACAATAGACCTTTTATTAGGTTTGCTTACGCTTTTTCCGGCGCTATAGAACATTCCGAAGATAACAGGACTTTTTCTCACAACTGTATTATATATTTTTGACGTTCTCTCTGAGACATGCTTCCCTGCAATCCCCAAGGTATCTACCAATTCAACCTTCACGGACAATTTTTCAAGCGCCTCCGCTGTTGCTCTTGCTGCAGACCTATGTCCTCCCCCTGTATTTGTATACAATACTAAAGCTTTCATAATACCTCCTTTCTTCAAGCCTTTATAAAGCTTTCAATATACCTTTCTATAAAATAGTATACTTATAAATATACTATTATTCCTTGTCTGAGCTCATTCATATAAAAAATTTAAAGAATGGTTCACTTTTGTCTTATGTTTAAACACATTGTAAATTTTTTTTGTTTGATATATGATATAATATTAGGTGGGGAATAAATAATTGTTATTCAATAAGTTTTACCTTTATAATTTAGTACATATTTTTACCGAGGAGGGTTAAATGTGGATATACTTTATTTGGTAGTCCCTTGCTATAATGAGCAGGAAGTATTAAGAGAAACCGCTAAAAGGCTAACTGCAAAGCTAAGTGGGATGATAGCTAATAACATAGTTTCAGCTGACAGTAAAATTGTATTTGTAAATGATGGTTCCAAAGATAAGACTTGGGAGATTATAGACTCATTACATAGTGAAAATGACATTATTTTAGGTGTTAAGCTGTCGAGAAACTGCGGCCACCAGAATGCTTTACTGGCTGGTCTTATGACTGCTAAAGAATATGCTGATATTGTCATATCCTTAGATGCAGATCTGCAGGATGATGTAGATGCCATTGACAGATTCGTTGACGAATATTATAAAGGAAGTGATGTTGTCTATGGAGTCAGGTCATCTAGAAAAAAAGACACTTTCTTTAAAAGAACTACAGCTGTAGGTTTTTATAAATTTATGAAAGGTCTTGGGGTTGACGTTGTTGAAAATCATGCAGATTACAGACTTATGAGTAAACGTGCTTTAAACGGTCTGGCTGAGTTTGATGAGGTAAATCTTTTTCTGAGAGGTATTGTTCCGCTTATCGGATATAAATCTTCTGTAGTAACTTATGAAAGAGCGGAAAGATTTGCAGGAGAATCAAAGTACCCTTTAAAAAAGATGTTGGCCTTTGCATTTGACGGTATAACTTCCTTTAGTATAAAACCTATCCGTATAATAACTTGGATCGGCATTTTTGTATTTGTTATAAGTATAATTACCTTAGGATATTCCTTATATATGAAATTAGCAGGTCATACAGTAAGCGGATGGACTTCAATAGTTGGATCTATATGGATGATCGGTGGTATACAGTTGCTCAGTCTTGGAGTTATCGGTGAATACATCGGTAAGATTTATAAAGAGGTAAAAGCGAGACCAAGATACTTTATTGAAAAGTTTTTAAATTAAAAAAGAAGTCACATTGATATTTAATTCTATGTGACTACTTTTTTATATTATATGGTGGAAGCTTCCTTTTTAACCTTATTAATATAGCTGTTTATATCGTATAAATTTTTGTACACCCTTGATTGTTCCTTATTATCATATGATACTTCTTTTGCATCATAATAGGGTTTTATCATATTGGCCTCAATGATAGTCATATTTTTTAGAGTATGTACAGCGTCACTTATCATATCATATACTCCGTATTTTAAAGCACAGTTCCCATTAGCTGCAGAAATTGTATAATTAATGTCATAAGCCAAATGATTAATATCTCTAAAATATTGCAATATTTTCAATAGGCTGTACAGTTTTTCTTCCTTATGCTTTGTGTAAGAATATTTGGCTTCGCTTAACATCAATTGAATATTGGAATATACCATATCCAAATCATTAAAGATAGCTGAAAATATCGCAATATAATCCCTTCCTGAAGCTTTCGGACACTCTTCAAGCTGATGCTTAGTATATTCTATTCCTTTCAACAGTTGAATTTTTGCATATTCCAATCTTTTAAGGGCTATTTTTTTATAGTATAAGAAAGAAAAAATGTAATTATATACTATGGCTATAGTAACTCCCAATCCCAAAGCCGCAATTCTCAATCTAAATGTAAGCAATATACTTGGATTTCCTTTTAAGTCTGTTTGAATAAACTGAGTCATATAAATGCATGTAAAGATCGCCACTGGAGATACCATCCTCCAGTTGATTTTTAAGGAGACATATAACGTTAATGACATAGCTGCTGCAATACTGAATACATTTATACCGAATACATTAATTACCATTCCTGTACATACTGCTCCAAGTGTAGATGCCAATAGCTGACCTATACCTCCTTTAATTCCTATGATGTTAATTGGTTCAAGATTGTACATAACACCTAAAAGTACGGAAATCATATCCAACCTTACTATGGGCAGCCTAATTCCTACAATATATCCTGTGGCTACAGCTAAAATTGATTTTACAATATAAAACTTTGAATCAAACAATATGGCCTCACTGCTCAGTCCTAATATTCCTATAAACCTCTTCATACAGCACCCTCCAATTACTTTTATTGCCACCATTTTACACTCTCAACATTTATAATTGTAATGGTTTAACAAGTCTTATACATATTGTATATAATTAACTTTACTGTTATTCTAATAATATAATGTTTTAAGTACTATGCTTAAAGCATAACAATTTATAGTTTTTTCAGGAAGGAGGCTTATTATGAAAGCCCAATTATCACCATTTTTAACTAAAAGTAAACCTGTTGTGAAAAGGCTTCTTAAGACTTTACAGCAGAAATTTGACTATGTGTCTATCCTTGGAACCGACACTTTTGGTACAACCTATAGAGTTCAAAAAAGCAGTGTAACTGTAGAGGATTCTATGTGGAACGAAAGAGGT
Organism: Bacillota bacterium; assembly: GCA_023417975.1. GTDB lineage: Bacteria > Bacillota > Clostridia > Clostridiales > Clostridiaceae > JAEZDX01. Next base: position 1,934 of record JAEZDX010000113.1, on the reverse strand, counting down.
TTTGTTGTAAGAGTGCACAATGGTATGAACTACTCTGAATTTTCTTTTAATACACTCAGTGAAAGTACTCTTGAGGATACTGTAAAAGAAATAGAAGAAAAACTTCAGGCACAGAGCAATGAATTTAAATCTCTTCCGATAAGTTCTTATCCACTTATTGAAGAAGAAGTAGGAGAACATTCCTTCTGTGGAGAGGTAAAAATACATCCATCGGCTGTCAGTGCCAAAGAAAAGCTGAGCAGAATGCAAAATATGATGGACCGTGCATTGAAGCTTAGCAATGAGCTTGTGGATTTTAGAATCAGTTACAATGAAGTTGAGATATCAAAAATATTTGTATCTTCAAAAAAAGATTTGGAACAAGCTTATATCATTTCTGAAGGTTCCATGTTTCCTATAGTCAGACGTGAGGAAAAAACCAAGTTTGATTACTGCAGCTATTCCGGACTCAAGGCTGTTGAACTTTTAGACGAGATGGAAACCGGAATTGAAAGTGTTGTTAAGGATGCTATAGAGCTTCTTGATGCCGAGCAGGTTGTTCCCGGTGAATACGATGTAATTTGTACTCCTAAAATTACAGGTTTGATAGTTCATGAAGCTTTTGGACATGGTGTTGAGATGGATATGTTCGTTAAAAACCGTGCTAAAGCTGTTGAATATCTTGGTAAACCTGTGGCTTCTCCTCTGATTACTATGCACGATGGTGCAGCTGCTGCTAAGGATATGTCTTCATACCTCTTTGATGACGAAGGTACCTTGGCAAGTGATACCGTTGTAATTAAAGATGGAATACTTCAAACAGGAATTTCCGATCTATTGTCTGCCATGAAATTAGGCACTGTACCAACTGGAAACGGAAAACGTCAATCCTTTGAAAGAAAAGCCTATACAAGAATGACCAATACTTTCTTTTTATCAGGTGATGATACTTATGAAGAAATGCTGGCTTCTATTAAGCATGGATATTTACTTGATGGTATGATGAGCGGTATGGAAGATCCAAAAAATTGGGGAATACAATGTATGCTCATAAAAGGCCGTGAGATTGTTAACGGAGCCTTTACTGGTAAGGTTGTATCACCGGTTATTCTAACCGGATATGTACCTGATCTTTTGAGTTCCATCTCTATGATATCCAATGATTTTCAACTATTTGGTGCCGGATTTTGCGGGAAGGGCTATAAAGAATATGTAAAGGTATCTGACGGAGGTCCTTACATTAAAGCGAAAGCGAGGTTAGGATAAATGATTGAAAAGCTTATCGAGTTATTAAAAGCTAACAAGACAATTTCTGCATGGAAGCTTAATGAAATAAACACAGAAGCTGTAGAATTGTTTTTCATAAAGAAAGTATTGGATATGAACAGAGGTAAAAAGGTATCTCACCTTACTCTTACGGTATATGTGGATTTCGAGGAAAACGGAAAGTTGTACCGCGGTTCTTCTTCCGCTAAAATTCATCCTACATTGACAGATGAAGAGATAGTAAAAACCATAGAAAGATTAGCCTTTGCAGCTGGCTTGATAAAAAATGCTTATTATCCGCTTGCTGTTCCAAGCGATGCGAAACCCGCAGTAACTTCCTCTAATCTTGGCGAAAAGCCTTTAGAACAATGGATACCTGATTTTACAAAAGCCATTTACAAAAATGACATTTACGTAAATGGAGGTATTAACTCTGCAGAACTATTCTTAAATAAAACCTCAACACGTATAGTAAATTCTGAAGGTATAGATCTAAGCTATTCAGGCTACAGCGGTACTCTCGAATTCATAACAACCTGGAAAGAAACCGGAGATGAAATTGAGCTTTACAGAAATATTGATTTTTCAAGCTACAATGCAGAATTGATTTCTTCTGAAGTAGCAGATATGATAAAGCAATGTAAGGATAAGGCTGTGGCAAAAGCTACACCTGTAACAGCAGATATACC
>JAEZDX010000034.1 GCA_023417975.1 Bacillota bacterium | reverse complement strand
GTGTTACATGCAGCAAAACAGCGTTTTGGAGCATCAAGTGAGAAAACGCCTGAAATATACGGGCAATGCTTCCTTTTTGGCGAACTAATTGATAAAATCTCAGATGAAAGCGAAAATAAAGTTATAAATATTAAAGAACATAAGAGGCCTGTTAGGAAAAAAGGCGACATGGAAAAGCTGATTAGGTCACTGCCACATGAATTAGTTGAGTGTGTTCTTAATGAGGATGCTATGTGTAAGATATGCGGCAGTGAACTTGAGATAATGGGAAAGGAAAAAGTAAGATCTGAAATGGAGTATATTCCAGCAAAGCTAGTAATAAAGGACTACGTCCAATATGTATATAAGTGTGTTGAATGTAGAAAAATGACACTAATCCATATGATTCTATATCCTGTGTGCCAACACCTGCGCCTGTGCTTACGCACTCATTTGCATCGCCTTCAATTGTGGCATGGATAATGTATCAGAAGTATGTAATGTCAATGCCATTGTACCGCCAGGAAAAGGATTTAAAAAGAATGGGAGCTGAACTTAAGAGAGACATGATGGCAAACTGGCTTATTTGCAGCTCCGTATATTGGCTGAAGCCGCTGTATGATAAGATGCGCGAGCAATTGTTAAAATGCAGTATTACCATAAGTGATGAGATAAACTGGCAGGTAAACCACGAAAAAGGCAAGAAGGCATCAAGCAAATCTTTCATCTGGATACATAGAAGTGGTAACTGTGAAGGTCCGCCAATAATTCTATACAAATACACCAGCACTCGCTCAGGTGATCATGCTAAGAAATTCCTTGAAGGGTTTCAAGGTTATCATGTAAGTGACGCTTACGCTGGTTATGAGAAGGTGGAAGGAATTACACGTTGTCTTTGTTTTAGGCACTTAAGGCGATACTACCTAGAAGCCATTCCGTTGGACTCTAGAAAAAAAGAAATTCCAGGATCAGGTGGAGCCATTGGGAGGGCTTATTGTGATAAACTCTTTAAGCTAGAAAGAAAATGGAAAGAGTTATCGCCTGAAGAAAGGAAAAAGAACAGACTCATAAAAAGTGTCCCTGTGCTGGATGCCTATAAGTACTTGGAATATGTCTTTCGGCAGTTGCCCAATGTTAATTTTGCATCAGATTATTCTGTGCTTGACGAATATTTACCATGGTCGGCTACAGTTCAGCTTGAATGCAGGATAAATATAACAGGAACAGAAATAAATGCAAAGGAGGAATGGTGCCGTGAGCCAGCCTAACATTGACTACATGATGAACATGACAAAGGAATTTCTTAGCGAGAAAATTGATGGAATAGCTTATACGCTTGATTTTCCATATGAACTGGATTAGCGATACAAAAAAATGCATCGAGAAGATGACGATTATTGTGAATTGATATACGAATGCCTTTATGAAGAAGGCATAGCCCTATACAATGAACTATCAGATGCTGATTTTAAAAAGCTTATACGAAAACAGTACAACTACATAAAGAAAATTGCAAAAGAAGGATTCTATTAAAAAAACAGCTTCGCAGGTTTGATGTGAAGCTGTTTTTTGATGATACGGTATGTGTTCCACCGCTTACGATTGTGTAGAGCATTTGACCCTGAAAGTAAAGGTAAGATTGAGGCCGTAATAAAGTATCTTAAATATAACTTTGCAAGAAACAGGCTCTTTATTGATACAGACTCCTTTAATGATGAATACTTGAAATGGCTTGGGAGAACGGGTAATGGAAAAATGCACATTATAACGAAAAAGATACCAGCCGAAGTGTTTACTCTCGAAAAGGAACACTTGGATCCGATACCTCATTTCAGATTTGACCAACAAATCCATACAAGCGTAACATATCCTGTTCGAAAAAACAATACCGTCCTTTATAAGCAGAACAGATATCAAGTCCCAACAGGCACATATTTGCCTGGCAGAGAGGTAGAGATACTTGTTAAGGACAAAAACTTAAGTATAATTGATCATTCAACTGGCGAACTTATACGGATAGTGCATCCAGAGAGGGACACTAAGAGCACTATTGATCAAGTTTATGATACCGTGCTAACCGCACTTGGCTACAGAAACAAGGCTAAGTTGTTTTTAGACAACATACATAAGGAGAAATCAAGATACTTATAAGAGTTATTACAATATCTTAGCTTTTAAATGTAATTTAAACATTGATCTTTTACCAAATTATGAATGAAAAGTATGCCCCTAAAATATGGCAAACAGAATAGGAACTTATACGATAAGCTATTACGTTACTGTTTTGTTTCCATCAGCGCCTAGAACGAGACATAAAGGTAGCACTATCTATAAATGAAACACCTTCCCAGGATAGGGTTACTACCTTATGTTACATTATTCTGTATAGATTCATTTAAGATCATGGTACCATATGGTATTAACGTCAACAATAAGTATCACTGCACTAAATCATGCTAACGATGCTTTATTTTTCTGATAAATATGCACTCAATTCTCCGAATTGAGTGCACTAAAAAATGAAATATTCAGGAAAGTAGTTTGAGTAGCTTCTTACTTTAGCAACCAAGGCCTGTCAGCAGTACCTTCAGTCCTTATAACCGACTCTGGGGAACTAAGTATTTTCAGGGATAAGCTTCCTCTATAATTTAAGTTTACATAGTCTAACCCTGTAGATCAACTTGCTGGAGAAATGAAATGATGCTATTATTTATGTGGATTTATTATAATTTCGAGATGGTGATGAAAATGTAATATTCATATATTAATACTTTAGAAGCTAATGAATTCATGTTTAAATTTCATGGCGTCTTAGCAAAGTATTTTGACAACTAAAGTATATTAAATTAAGTGAAGCACTTCAGCGGGGGGATAATTAGTGAGATATATCGTTTTTCTTGGTTCAATGATTAATATTATTTTGACCTTTTCATATATAAAAGAAGTGGCTAAAGGAGCTGTAAAGCCCAATAGAATAACATGGCTTATGTGGTCTATTGCACCATTTATTGCTACAATAGCAGCAATAACAAATGGGGTTGGCTTAGCAGTGCTTCCGGTATTTATGGCAGGTTTTACACCATTATTGGTGTTTATTGTTTCTTTTCTAAATAAAAATTCCTACTGGAAACTCTCTAGACAAGATTACTTATGTGGCGTCATGTCGTTAATAGCCTTGATTGTCTGGCACGTAACTAAAAATCCTGAATATGCCATTATATTTTCTATCATCAGCGACGGACTTGCTGCAATTCCAACATTAATTAAAGCGTGGAAATATCCTCATACAGAAAGTGTAATTGCATTTGTTGGGGGGCTAATTTTAGCTTTGTCTAGCTTTTTTGCAATAACTAGCTGGAATTTTTCTTCTTTAGCTTTTCCAATTTATTTAGTAGTGCTAAATGCAATAGTTATTTTTATATTGAAAAGCCCAGGGCGTAAGGAAGCTGCTCGGCAATGAAAAATACAAGGTAGATGCCCTGCTTCAAAAGTTAAGTGAAGTTTGACATGAATACTTTGTTTATGATAGAATGACATAAATTTGTTGAATTGAAGGAGGACATATATCTATGTATTCAGTACGTTTAAGATAAGCAGGCAATAAAAAAGCGTTGAAAACATCCACAATGGTGGGCTTTTTTGTTGTGCTTATTTTACGTACTATGACATGTATAGGGGGAGTGTAGCTGTTTGAAGCTATGCGTTTTTTCTCTATGTCTTTTACGCTATATGCAGACTAAAAATCCCACTTAGGATTTTAGTCTGCATTTTTTATTGCCTAAAACTAATATGAAACCGACAATAAAAATGCAAGGAGAAATCTTGATATGATAAAAGAAAATTTAAAATGGAAAAGAAACTATTTTACTATATGGACAGGACAGGCTATTTCACTTATTACAAGTGCTATCCTGCAAATGGCTATAATTTTTTACCTTACAGAAAAAACAGGATCAGCCATGGTACTTTCAATTGCTTCATTAGCAGGTTTTTTGCCTTATGCAGTGTTTGGTCCTGTGATAGGCGTATTAGTGGATCGTTATGATAGAAAAAAGATAATGATTGGTGCTGATTTAATTATTGCTGCAGCTGGAGTAGTACTGGCTATTATTTCCTTGTATATGGAACTACCGGTTTGGATGGTAATGATAGTGTTGTTTGTCAGGAGTATTGGAACGGCTTTTCATTCCCCAGCACTAAGTGCAGTTACTCCTCTTTTAGTACCGGAAGAACAGTTAACTAAATGTGCCGGTTACAGTCAATCCCTGCAGTCTATAAGTTATATTATTAGTCCTGCTGCTGCGGCATTTTTATATTCTGCTTGGGAACTAAATGTAATTATAGCCATGGATGTGCTGGGTGCCGTGGTTGCATGTATTACAGTGGCACTTGTACCGATTCCCAAGCTAAGTATAGAGCAGCAAAGCTTGAAGTTAAATATCATGAAAGAGATGAAAGAAGGATTTGCTGTTTTGAAAGAAAACAAAGGATTATTTGCACTACTCCTTATAGGCACACTATATATGTTTGTCTATATGCCAATCAATGCACTTTATTCTTTAATCACCATGAAATATTTTTCCGGAACACCTATGCATGTATCTATTACCGAAATAGCCTATGCCTCCGGTATGTTGGCTGGTGGTTTACTGTTGGGACGATTTGGCAACTTTAAAAAGCGAACCATATTAATAACGGTATCTATTTTTATGATGGGAGTTAGTTTGACAATTTCAGGACTGCTTCCTCCAAGTGGATTTATCATATTTGTAGTGTGCTGTGTGGCGATGGGGCTTTCAGTTCCGTTTTATAGCGGTGTTCAAACGGCTCTTTTTCAAGAAAAAATTAAACTTGAATATTTAGGACGTGTGTTTTCTCTCACAGGGAGCATCATATCCTTAGCTATGCCCCTTGGTTTAATCCTCTCCGGATTGTTTGCCGATAGAGTGGGGGTAAACCAATGGTTTCTAATATCAGGTATTTTAATACTAGTCATTGCTATAATTTGTCCTCTTGTCACCGCTATTAGGAAATTAGATTAAACAGAAAATGAAAACATGCGATTTTTGATAGGAGGAAAGAAAATGGAATTAATAATAAAAGCAAAAGACCTTCGTGAAGAATACAAAGGGCTTGAAGATTTTTAGAAAAATTTAATAGTGTGTTTATATGTTCCCTCAGACTGGTTAGTTTGGGGGAATTTTTTATTGGGGGCTGCCCCCTTTAAATATTAAGGTGATTTTGCATAAAAGTTTGGATTTTGCAGAATTGTATGTAGGTTTGTATAAGTAGTTGGCTAGTACCATTTAGCATTCAATAAAGGGTAGGATTAATTATATTTTACGAAATTATATAAAAGGTTAAATAAAAATATTTTTTCACCTCTTTTGCTACTGTACTAGGATGTTTATCAATTTTTCTGGCTATTGAAGCAAAGGACTCGCCATCCAGCAGACCTTTTTCAATCTTAATGCGTTGGGTGGTAGTTAAATGTTTACAATCATAATTCTTCATAAATATATACCTCCAATAAGCACGGAGGAATCCACTAATAAGAACATTGTACCAGAATACTTTGTGCAAA
>JAEZDX010000024.1 GCA_023417975.1 Bacillota bacterium | reverse complement strand
CCTTTGCACATGGCCTGCATTACACTTATATTTTGTGATTCCAGCAAGCTTGTGCAGAGTATATAGTTTTTATCTTCTAACCATGTATTTAAATCCTGCTGCCATCCCTGAAATATGATGCTGTTTTCAAGCTGCAGCTCCTTAAGCATATGATTAAAATATAATATATACCTTTCATCCTGAAAGGCACCTGCAATATACAGCTTATAGTTATTATCCTTTCTGTATATTTCATTAAAGGTGTGCAGCAGCAACATTGGACCTTTCTTGTAATTTATATAACCGACGTAAGCTATATTGAATCCTTTTTTCTTTTCGCTATATACATACTTGTCTGTATCTATACCGTTGGCAATGATAGTAATCTTTTTTTGGGAAATATCAATTTTTTGCAATATATTTTCTTTTATATACTTATTTACACAGATGAGACTATCAACATTGTCCCAATTCACTTGAGAAATATAATCTGTAAAAGCCTCATAGCTGTGCAATCTGCAAACAATTAGCTTTTGTTTGGCTGCTTCAAGCTTACTTGCGTAGATAATGAGCTCATCACACCACTCAAACCAGCATATATCAGCTTGCTGCATACCTTCATCTATTTGATTATAATGTGTTACTATTATTTTCTTTGTATCATAATTATCGGAGAGAGAAGAAATTACGCTGTCTATAAAGCTATCTAAGCCTTGTTTCACAAAAAAAGAAACCTTTAATTTATGATTTTCCATTTTGTGCCTTCTTTCATAGTGATATTAAGCTATGGCATATAAGTTTTATATCATTGTCACTTAACTGATTGTGAAGGGGGAGAGCCAACCCTTGCTTGTAGGCAAAAAAGGACTCTGGAAATGCTTTGGCAGCATATCTATATTTCTCTCTGTAATAAAGCTGCTGGTGAAGGGCATATGCGCCGATATTACATTCAATGCCGTTTGCCAATAGCTGCTCCTTAAGTAAATCTCTATTTACTTTAGCACTTAGTATAATGTGATAGGTTTGATAGGTATGACGACCATATTCCTTTTCATAGGGCAAGGTTAATGATTCAATGTTTTTTAAAATAGCTCCATATTGAGCAGCAATATATCTTCTTTTCTCAATTACAGCTTCAAGCTTTTTCATTTGTGCTATTCCCATTGAAGCTTGAAGGTCTGTCATCCTGTAATTTAAACCTGCTGCAGTGAATTCAAGCTTACCGTTAACATTGTTTATTCCATGATTTCTTAGAACTCTCGCCATTTGAGCCAGTTCTTCATTATCAGTTGCAAGCATGCCACCTTCTCCTGTAGTAATGGCTTTTCTTGGGTGAAAGCTAAAGCAGCTTATATGACCGAGAGTACCGGCTTTTCTTCCTTTGTATTCAGAACCCAAAGCGCATGCAGCATCTTCAATGATTTTTAAATTATACTTTTGGGCAATAGCTTTTATTGTATCCATGTCTGCACATTGTCCAAATTCATGAACCGGAAGAATTGCTTTAGTTTTATCTGTAATTGATGCCTCAATTTTTCCAGTATCTATACAGAAGCTGTCAGGTCTTATGTCTACCAGTTTAGCGGAAGCTCCCACAAACTCAACAACGTTAGCGGTTGCCGGAAAGGTAAAGTCAGGAACGATTACTTCATCACCTCTGCCTATTCCAAGAGTCAGAAGAGCTAAGTGGAGAGCGGCAGTACCACTGCTGACGGCTATGCAGTATTTTACGTTTAAATATTCCGATACCATGAGTTCGAATTGCTGTACCTTTTCCCCTTGAACTAAATAACCTGAATCAAGTACCTTTTTAATTTCTTCAAATTCTTCTTTTCCTACATAAGGAGAGGATAATTTAATCATTTTTCTAAACTCCTATACCACTTAATAGTTTCTTTTAATCCGCTGATTAAATCATATTTTGGCTTAAAACCTAATAGGTCCACTGCCTTACTTATACTGGGAACTCTTAAGTCAACGTCTACATAGGCTTTCGGAACATAAACTATTTGGGAATGAGAAGCGGCTACTTGTTTAACTAGCTGAGCAAGCATACCAATAGTTATAGTTCCTTTTGGATTACCGATATTAAAGGTGTTTCCTATAGCTTCCTCATTTTCAAGGCAAAGCTCTATTCCGTCAACAAAGTCATCGATATAGCACCAGGATCTTATTTGATCACCATCGCCGTGAACTTCAAGGCTTTGATTTGTTATAGCTCGCATTATAAATTGATGAATAGCACCTTCACCTACCTGGCCCGGACCATAGATATTAAAAGGTCGTACTGTAACGGCTTTCAACCCATACTCTTTAAAATAGCTGTGAACAAGATGCTCCCCTGCAAGTTTACTAACAGAGTATGTCCAACGCGCTTCACCTACAGGCGCTAAATTAGTTGAGCTATTCTCATCCACTTTATAAGCATAAGAGCCAAATACTTCGCTTGTAGAAAAATCGATGAATCTGTCAAGCTTAGCTGCATGATCTTTAAGAGCTTCTAATACATTAAAAGTACCTATTGTGTTGACTTTCATAGTATTTACCGGATTTTTGATAACGGTATCTACCCCCGCTATAGCAGCGAGATGAATTACGATATTAGGTTTCACGTTATCAATGGTACTTTTAAGAAATTTATAATCTAAAATGTCACCTTGTATGAGACTGATATTGGATTCATCTAAGAGAGAGGTATCTTTTATTGAATTTCTTTGTAAATTATCATAAATTATTATTTCATTGTTCTTGGACAGAAGTTTAATTAGGCTTGAGCCTATGAACCCTGCTCCACCCGTCAAAAGAATTTTTTTATTCTCCACTTGTTTTACTTACCTCCAATACAAAGTACGCTAAACAAACCATGATCTGCAAAATTGAATAAAAAAGTAGGTATCATAGTCGATAATCAGTATAGTATATCCAACAAAAAAAGTATTGGTGACAGTATAAAACTTGAATTATATACTTTTTCAATTTATAACATTTCAGGATTTTAATGAATATATTGAAGTACGCAATATTTTTAGAAGTTTAAAGTTATATAAAGTAAATTTAAAGGAGAGTAAAATCATTGAGAATACCGATAATAGATTTAAAGGCTCAATATAATAGCATGGCTCAGCAGCTTAGTTCCGTAATATTGGAAGTAATGGAATCAGCTAATTATATAATGGGAAAGAATGTTACAGAGTTTGAAAATGGATTTTCAAAGTATCTGGGAGCTAAACATTCCATAGCAGTTGGAAACGGAACAGATGCACTTGTTATAGCATTAAAAGCTTTAGGTGTGGGACCTGGAGATGAGGTGATAACTTCACCGTTCACTTTTTTTGCAACTGCAGAGAGCATATCTGCTGTAGGAGCTAAGCCCGTATTCACAGATGTGGAGCCTGATACCTTCAATATGGATGCAGCGGGAATTGAGGAAAAGATAACAACAAAAACAAAAGTCATACTTCCGGTTCACATTTTTGGACAGCCTGCAGATATGGATGAGATTATTGGGTTAGCAAAGAAATATAATTTGTACGTAATCGAAGATGCTTGCCAAGCTATTGGGGCAGAGTATAAAGGCAGAAAGGTTGGTGCTATAGGAGATGCAGCATGCTTTTCCTTCTTTCCAACAAAGAATTTGAGTTGTGCAGGAGATGGAGGAATGATAACTGCCGGCAATGAAAAAATCTGTACAATTGGGAAAGCGCTTCGAAATCACGGAAGCGGTGACAATGGTGAAAAAGCCTATAATTTTTTAAACCACATTGATGAGAAGGTAGAGAACAACGATGGGGATGGTGTCTTCAATCCGTCAAAATACTATAATTATTTGATAGGACATAACTCCAGATTGGATGAAATTCAAGCTGCTATTTTAAAGGTTAAGTTACAATATATCGATAACTGGAATAATTTAAGAAGAGATAATGCCAAGTTCTATAATGAAAATATACAAAATAACAGAATCGTAAAGCCGCTTGAAAAGAAGGATAGAAAACATGTTTATCATATGTATGTTATTCAAGCTGAGCATAGAAGTGACTTGGTTGATTATTTGAAGCGCAAAGAAATAGCTGTTGGAGTATATTATCCGGTTCCACTGCACCTTCAAAAGGCGTATACACATTTAAATTATAAAGTGGGCGACTTGCCTAACGCAGAATATCTTTCAGAAAGAACTCTTGCCATACCGGTGTATCCTGAAATGACGAAAGAGCAGAGGGATTATGTTGTGGAATGCCTAAATAATTATAAATAGGAGTTTAATTGATGGAAAATTTAAAGTATTTTATACACGAATCCAGTTATGTTGATGAGCCTGTATTCATAGGAGAAGGTACAAAGATATGGCACTTCTCGCATATAATGAAGAACTCTGTCATAGGCCGCAATTGCATTATTGGTCAGAATGTTGTTATAGCTGGCGGAGTTCAATTGGGAAATAGAGTGAAGGTTCAAAATAATGTTTCGGTATATAGCGGAGTTATTTGCGAGGATGATGTATTCCTAGGACCGTCTTGCGTTTTTACAAACGTTATAAATCCAAGAAGTTTTATAGAAAGAAAGTCAGAATTCAGAAAGACAATTATAGCAAAAGGTGCAAGTATAGGAGCAAATGCTACTATAGTATGCGGACATAATGTAGGAAAGTATGCTTTTGTAGCAGCAGGAGCAGTGGTCACAAGAGATATTCCGGATTATGGACTTGTGGTAGGAAATCCAGCAAGGCTTAAGGGGTACGTGTGTCAATGCTGTGAAAGATTGATTTTCAATGAAGAAGGAGAGAGTGTATGCAATAGATGCGGAAAGAAATACATTAAAAATGATGACGGAGTGGTACAGGAGGAGAATAATGTATAAATACAAGTTTGCAATAATTGGCTGCGGACGAATATCTATAAAGCATATGGAAGGTATAATTAACAATAGTAAGGAAGCAGAGCTTACAGCAGTATGCGATATTGTTAAAGACAGGGCTATTGCAACATCAGATCAATATAAGAATAAAATGGGAGTGACACAAGGACCATCGGTATATACCGACTACAAAAAGATGCTCAGCGAAATGGATATTGACATTGTAACTATAGCAGATGAAAGCGGATATCATGCAGAAATAGCAATTTACTGCATGAACTGCAACAAGCATGTTATAGTTGAAAAGCCTATGGCCCTTTCAATTATAGATGCAGATGAAATGATTAACTGTGCTAGCACCAATAATGTAAAATTGTGTGTCTGTCATCAGAATAGATTTAATCCTGCTGTACGAAAGTTAAGAGAGGCAGTCGAAAAGGATAGGTTTGGAACATTGATAAATGGAACGGCAAGAATACTTTGGAATAGGAGTATGAGTTATTATAATCAAGCTGAGTGGAGAGGAACCTGGCAGCTAGACGGCGGAACTCTTATGAATCAATGTATCCATAACATAGATCTTCTTCAGTGGATGCTTGGTGGTGAGCCTGAGAAAGTATATGCGCAGTGTGGAACTTTTCTAAGGAATATAGAAGGAGAGGACTTCGGCGCAGTTGTAGTCAAATTTAAAAATAGAGCCATAGGAATAATTGAGGGAAGCGCCTGTGTATTTCCTGAAAATCTTAAGGAAACCTTAGATATTTTCGGAGAAAAGGGAACAGTTTCAATTGGAGGAATTGCAAATAACAATATTGAGCTGTGGAGATTTAAAGATAATGCGGAAAATGAAGAAAATATAGCAAAACAGGTTCGTGAGGATATAGATTCGGTATACGGCTTCGGTCATACAGCTTTATTTAAAGATATGATAAATGCAGTGAATTGCAACAGGGAGCCTCTCATAAATGGAGAAGAAGGAAGAAAATCGGTTTATATTGTGCTGGCAGCTTACAAATCCAGATTGATTGGACAGACCGTAAACTTGCCGTTAAACGATTTTTCTACAGTAGATATGAAACAATTGAAGGAGTGACAATGCATTTAATGGAACACTCGAGATGTTTAAACATACTATATATAAAGGGAATTGCTAGAAAATACCGGAGATGAATCTAAATTAAGATGTAGTAATAATTTACGAGTCGGAAGAGAGAATGGGAAACTCACTTTTATTATAGTAATTAGTAATATGTACCGTTTTAAGGAGAGATTAATATGCTGACTACTAAGACCTATATATACACAAAAGATTCGGAGTTAATTGAATTGACTGAGGAAATTTTTGAATGGATAAAATCTCATACACCGCCGGCAGTAGCAAGCAATGTAAATCTTGTAGGCAGGCGATTTACAGAGTTATCATATAATGTTGAAACTACATCGAAATTTCAATATACTGAAGCAATAAATACTTCACAGCAATCTTTAGTGACATTTTTTGTAACTAACACCGGCACTGCTGATGCTGTAGTAAAGCTGCAGATAAGTCCCAATAATTTAGTATATGTGGATGACGGCATAGAAATAGTTGTTCAACCTGGAGAGTTAAAAGCATTAGTACCTATGATTTTTGCAAAGTATACACATTTAGGTTATAAAGCTGCGGGTGTAAGCAATGGAACCTTGGAGATAACTGTTCAAGCAAGCATATAAGCATTAATTCTTTATTTAAATAATCCCATAACATATAAAATGTTATGGGATTATTTAAATGTCTCAATTGCATTGAGGAGAAGCAGATGCATAAATAACCAGCTCAGCCGGATGCCCGAGCTCAATAGATTTATAAGCTGCTCTTGCATAACGCATAAATCCGTTTGTAGTTAAAACAGCATTATCAGAGGGAGAAAATTCATTAATAGACATGTACGTAGGGTGATCATCTTGCCAGCTCATATCATCGGGACTAAGCTGCAATTTTACATATGCACTATTTGAGATGCCTATATTTGTTATTCCATAGGTACCTGTTCGGCTTCCAAGGGAAATGGATTTGGTATAATTCCACTCATCTCCGGTTACTACCTCTTCTGCAGGATATTGTATTATATTATCATTTGTAGAGTATTCGACTTTAATAACAGGCTGAAGCTTTTCTCCAACAAATCTGCTGCTAAAGAAACCTGTCAGTGAGCATCTGCAGTCAAGACCTGTCAATATCAATCCGTAGTTGGGAATAATATCTTTGCGCCATTTATTTACCAAACTGGTTATATTCCAAGAGATAACTGTGTTTTTTTCATCTGTAATATTAACAATACTCTCGGCTTCTTTTTCAAAAGGTGGTTGATTGGAGTAGGTTGCGGTTTTTTCATCAAAAGAAGCTGATAAGTAATGTACCGATGTTGGTTTCAAAATGGAAGCAAAGTCATTTCTATATATAAATAGTCTAAGTGTGGCACTATATATATTAGCGCAAGACGGTATCAATTTTGTGTCAAATTGAAATAAGCTTCTGCATAAGCTTTTGGGATTAGAGCTTTTGCCGGTAAAAAGCGTACGAAAAGAGCTATAATTTTTTTCAGGATATAATTTGGATACAAAAGTATTTTGTACAGCTTGTAAATAGAGAATTGCCATATTTCTCACCTCGTAATTACAAATTAAATGGGATAGTTTTCCTGTTTTCATAATATGTAACCTTTGACAGCTATGTGAACTATAAAGAGAATTGTTAAAAATTATATATTAAGAGAATACTGCATTGTATTGAATATTAGTTTCATAAATATAGAGGTGCAGCGAGTTATGGAAAATAATGACGTACTTGAATGGTATCTGAAAGTGTAGTAAAATCTACAGTGATTATTAAGCTTAAAAGTAAATTATGAGTAATTATGAAAGCAGATTTCAACTATATAATTTATACAGATAACATAATGAAGGAGAGATATAAATGGCTCAGCATTCGCTGTCTAGAACAGAACTGTTGATAGGAAAAGAAGCATTGGAGAAATTAAGAGCCAGTAAGGTTGTAGTATTTGGCATAGGAGGAGTAGGAAGTTATGCCGTAGAAGCGTTGGCAAGAGCCGGTGTTGGTACATTGGTGCTAATTGACGATGATACTATATGCCTTACTAATATTAATAGGCAGATTCATGCCACATATAAAACTATAAGCAAAAGCAAGGTAGAGGTAATGAAGGAAAGAGTTTTGCAGATAAACTCCAAGTGTCAGGTTATTACTTATGAAACCTTTGTAAAAGAAGATAATATTGGAGAGATAATCACAGAGGATACGGATTACGTCATAGATGCAATAGATACTGTATCTTCAAAAATTGCTCTTGTTCTATGGTGCAAAGAACATAATATAAAGCTTATCAGTTGTATGGGTACCGGCAATAAGCTCGATCCTACGCAGTTTAGAGTAGCAGATATATATGATACAAAAGTATGTCCTCTCTGTAAAGTAATGAGATATGAATTAAGAAAAAGAGGAATAGACAGCTTGAAAGTTGTGTATTCTGAAGAAGTACCGCTTAAGCCAAGAGAAGATGAAGTTATAACTTGTAAGGAGGGCTGCGTGTGTACCGGGGGAACTAAGAAGTGTACTATAAGAAGGCAAATTCCCGGAAGCATATCCTTTGTACCACCGGTGGCAGGTATGATAATTGGTGGAGAGGTTGTAAAAGATATAGCAGGAATTAATAATTAGCAATAAGTTTGGCATTAACAACTTTCTCTAAGAAAATACCGGATAAGAAGTTTAGATCTTGTCCGGTATTTTTACTGGAGAAAGGAAATGTCCGTTATTTTAACCGATTAATTTAGCCCAGGTTTTTGGACCAACAACACCATCTTGAGCCAATCCGTTTTTAGCCTGAAAGGCTATTACTGCATTTCTCGTATTAGGTCCGAATTTACCGTCAATTGCCGAGCCTACTCTAAATTGAACATATCTTACAGCATAACCTTGGGCTCCGTAGCGAAGTACAGGCTTAGCCAATATTTGGTTTAGAACGCCTGTACTTATAGGCCCCATACTTCCGTCTTGAGCGATTCCTGTAATGCTTTGAAATTTGGTTATTGACGCTTTAGTTTTGGGACCCAGACGACCATCCTCAGCTAACGCATTACTTTCGTAGTCCGTTATTTTCAGTCTGTTTAGGTTTGCCTGAAGTTGAACGACTTTCGGGTCTCCGTTGTTTTCAGGTACATTAAGCATTCTGTTAATTTCTGCTTGAACCTCGCTTCTAAAATTATCTACAGTTTTTCCGAACTGTCCAAAGTAAGCTATAGGATCGTTATGATCTGTTTCGCCCCATTTTTGAGACACTTCTGCATGAGACATTAAAGTATCTTTATTAATAGTAGTGACTTTTATTATATTCACATGAACATATGCAAATAGCCAGACTGCCCTTTTCCACACCTCGTTGAATTTTGGGGCATCAGTATAGTTACATAATTCAATTCCGATATAACTTTTATTAGCAGTGGGACCGGCATGCAAGATTGCTCATTCCAAGGAACTGTTTGAGTTATACTGTCATAGTCTACAAAAGCATGCGCTGAAGCACCCCTATAGCCACTGTTGAAATAGTTGAATTCATTTTCATCTGAAGCGCCGGGAGTGGCTGTTTCATGAAGAACAGTACCTTTTGCGTTCAGTGTTTTTCCTGATCTGTTTTGACTAATAAATTTCTGCACAATTGTGTAAGCCATTTTTTCACCCCCTTGTATAATACACAATATGATAAAATAGTAGTTGTTGTGTAAATGAATTTATCAAAATGTTATAAAAATATTATGTTTGAATTTTAACGGTAACCTTCTTTACAGTATCAAAGGATTTGATTAATGAGTTCATAAGGTCTGTCATAGCTTCTTCAGCATTGGATAAGGCCTTATTATATGTAGACTCATTTTCAAGTTTTTTCTGCATGCTTTTTTTGGCTGTGACAATCATAAACTCGAATTCCTCGGGAGTAAGTCGTATATCACCGAATCTAAGTAAACCGTTTTTAGTAGATTCAAATAAAGTTTTCTCCTCATCCACGTATATGCTTTTAATGCTGGGTTTTGGTATTCTTACGCTTATAGTACCATGGTCCAAATCTATGG